>JALWQP010000155.1:10632-12379 GCA_027083045.1 Desulfurococcales archaeon | reverse complement strand
CCCCTATATCCCGGCCTCTACGGACGCCTAGAACCACGTAGGGAGCGAGGACGAGTGCAGCTATGAGGCTTCTCAGCCAAACGTACGTCATGGGATCAACTGTGTCCACCACTACCTTTATCCCAGGGAAACTGCTGCCCCACAGCAGAACAGTTCCCAGCAGAGCCGCTACACCTACGAGTTTCCTGCCCCCGCTCAACAGGCATCATCACGTATTATGAGAGGTCTTCTCCTGACTTATAATGATGACGTGTAGGCCCAAGAGGTTTTGTAGGATAGGAGAAATGACGTATTATGGACTACTCGTGGATGATCATGGGAGATAAAAAATATTATGTTGAACGCCATGTTACGTGCTTTTAGCTGTCAGAAATCCCACGGATCCATTGGGGGCGAGTAGCTGAACCTAAAGACCATACAGCTATCATTGATTCTCTCGGCGGAGCAGTATATTTCGTCGTAGAAATCGAGGACGGGGTATACCTCGTCGTGTGCGAAGATATATGTTTCTTCGTCCCTAGCCTTTATCTCTATATCTGTGACTATTAGCCTGTCGAAAGGCTTGATCATCCCGCTGATCTCTACGTCATTTGTATGCATAGAGAGTATTTTGTCTATTAGTTCACTTACTTCGGGGTCATATATGTGGCCAAAATAGAACTCCCCGATGGATACGCGAAGAAATGTTGTTAGGAGAGATAGTTCATAAGGCGTAAGCCAGTGGTAATGAAGCACGGCCTCGGCCATTATTTTCCTGAACACTTTCTCTAGGTCTTGGAGTAACTCTCTAGGTACAGTCTTCCCTATCTTCTCCCTTATTACTCTGTATGTGGTCTTGGCGATTTCCTTCTTCATAATTGTGTCGATCTCGTTAACCGCCTTGTCGTCCAGAAAAGGATCAGTAGAGACGAGGGCGGGCACTGCTTGCACCGGGGACTAGATATTGATGATTATACATTATATCCGTTATGTATTATTAAACAGTTTCTTTACACAATAAACATTATCGGAGCTCCGATAAAATGTTCAAAACCAATATATAAGAATATAAGCAAGCACAAGAATATTTAGCACGGATAACCAGAACCACACACTATGGCACAGCAACGGCAGCGCGGAAACAACTGATTGTCCACAATATGATCGTTTGGCAGAAGGACGAGAGGGTTGTGTTAGACATCCAAGAACAACCGGGACTCACGAGATCCATGCATATGGTCTCCCCGAAGGGTTAGTGGTCATGAGTAAGGCCGTTTTGTCACGTCATTGTAGATGGATGGGGGATCTTATTGAGTGCAGGATTTGTGAAAGGCGGTGCAGGATACCCGTGAATGGTAGGGGGTATTGCAGGAACCGGGTTAACAGGGATGGCAGGCTCTACTATATGTTCTATGGGTGTCTGAGCGCGCTGGAGCCGCGGCCGATAGAGGTTAAGCCTCTCTACCACTACTATCCCGGCACGTACGCGTTGACGTATTCTGGCTATGGATGCAATTTTCCCTGCCCATGGTGTCAGAACTGGGGGCTGAGCAAAACCGACCCCTCTACTATTCCGTGTACCTATGTCTCCCCGGAAGAACTAGTAGAGAAAGCAGTTATGGCCGGGTGTAGGGGCATCTGCGCCAGCTTCAATGAGCCGACGATCCATTTAGAGTACGTCTTGGACGTGACAGGGAAAGCGGTGAGAGAGAACCTCTACTCCTGCATAGTGACCAACGGGTACATGAGCCTGGCGAGCCTCAAAGAC
>JALWQP010000155.1:0-10622 GCA_027083045.1 Desulfurococcales archaeon | reverse complement strand
CTAGAGGCAGGCATCACGGGCTACAGCATAGATATTAAGGGCTGCCCGGAAACCTACAGGAGATACCTTGCAGCGGATCCTGAGATAGTTTATAGGAACGCCAAGTACATCCTCAGCCGTGGGGGACACGTCGAGATGGTGTACCTAGTTGTGCCGGGAGCTAATGATTGGGGCGAATGCGTAGATTATGTGCTCTCGAGGCACGCCGACCTCCTAGGAGAAGAAACACCGCTCCACATAAACAGATACTACCCCGCATACATGTACCGGGAGCCCCCGACACCCATAGAGAAGCTCCTCGAGATCAGGGATAAGGCCGTGAGGGAATACAACATAAAGTATGTCTACGTGGGGAACACGCATCTCTATGAGCTACAGGACACGATCTGCCCGAGATGCGGTAAGAAGCTCATTGTGAGGAGGCCTGGATACGTAGAAGTGAAAATAACCAGTGATTACCGGTGCCCGAGATGCGGGGAGAAGATCCCAGTATACTGTGGATGAGAGAGGATAGGAAAACCTGTATGCTTGAATATATTTAACCGGCAAGGGATCTTATTATTTCCACTACTTTCAGCGGATCCTCCCCTAGTACTCTGATCATCGGTTCTCTAGCATAGTCTCCATGATCATAGATGATGTTCGGGATCCTCCCAGCCTTCCTTACGGCCTCGCCGAGGATCCATGGTATCGATGACCCCTCCACCTTCTTCACATCCTCAGGCTCCATACGCCTATCCACATAGCAGATACTGTATCCCTTCTCCCTGGCTCTCTCCACCAGCCTCTCATCATACCTTATGTTTGCAGCCGCACGTATCCTCGGATCATATCTCTGAGCAGCCAGCACTAGTCTCGCCATATGGCTTGAAGCACCAAACCTTATCATGCCGTGAACAACCGGTCTGTTTATCCCCCTTGTTATTCTGCCCTCGACCCCGGCGACATCACGTACTGTGCGGGCATAGAGGGCTGGGAGGCTATAAACTATGTTTGTACCGACCTCTGGTACCAGGTTGTTCGCACCCGGTATCCCGAGGAACCTCTTAACCGCTTCTTCGAGGAGCGATAATACCCTGTATTTCTCCGCCGGGATCCATATCCATGCCGCGGGGTTGACTGACCCGTGGCCGCGGCCTATTGGTAAGCTATACTTTATAGCTGTCGTTATGAATTCCTTGGCTTTCCCCGCGGCTTCCACTAGGCCGTACTTCTTGGCTAGGAGCGCCGCTATTGCCGCGGAGAAACTGCATCCAGTACCATGTGTATTCTTCGTCTCGATTCTTTCTGCTTTGAAGTAGTAGTGTTTTCCACGATAATAGAGTACGTCGACGGACTCGCTGCCGCCAAGGTGCCCGCCCTTCACGACCGCTGCTTCCGCCCCGTGCTTCTCGACTATTATTCTCGCGGCCTCCATCATGTCCTCTAAGCCGTTGATCCTAATGCCTGATAGGATCTCGGCCTCAGGGATATTCGGTGTAACCAGCATCGCTCTCGGCAACAACTCCCTTATGAGAGCATCGATAGCGTCTTCGCGCAAGAGCCTAGCGCCGCTCTTAGCAACCATTACGGGGTCTACTACCAGGGGGAACCCGAGTTCTTCAACCGTCTCCGCCACCGCCCGTATTATCTCCTTGTTGCTCAGCATCCCCGTCTTCCCCGCGTCTATCCCCGTGTCGCGGTAGACCACCCTGATCTGCTCGGCCACCATCTCCGGTGGTAGGTCGTGTATCATTGTGACCTCGTATGTGTTCTGCGCCGTCACGCTCGTTATGGCTACTGCACCATGTACCCCCAGGGCCATGAATGTCTTGAGGTCTGCCTCGATACCTGCCCCTCCACCACTGTCTGACCCGGCTATAGTTATGGCTATGGGTACGGCTCTCATAATCCTGCACCATTATATAGAGTTGTGGCTACCGGCGTAATAACCTTGTTATCCAGGAATTGATAACCCTATTAATAATTCATTTATCATACGAACACCCGTACGAATAATCTGGCTGAAACCGAAGACCACTCGACCCAATACCGGCCCCTATAGCTCTATCCCCACATATTCACCCGATTTCACCGCGGAATAACAAGGCTTCTCCGCCGTCATTAGGGTATAAATGGCCGTGTGTTGTTTCATTGTTGCGTGGACATGGTTGTCGGATAGCTTATATTGGTTATCCCCCTGATCATAGAGTGGATGACGCGCCTTGAGCAATGTTGAGCTTTTCAGAAAGGGGCTGGAGAAGATCCATGAAGGATCAATCGGTATGGCCGTAGCTTCATTACTATCGATTATAGGAATGTCGCCTGTATTTGTATCGGCGCCGTTCTCACTAAAGATCAGGGTCAGTGTATCGGCCGCAGGCCCGCAGGTTCTTCGTCTCCCTCCATTATTCCAGGGCTTCGTCACAGGTATTCTGGTGCTCGTGGGCATAGTAGCTGTTATTGGCGGCGCCCTATTCCTCATATTCAGTATAGGCTATGTCGTGCCGGGTTATAGGATGGTTAACGCGGGGTCTGAGAATAGGTATAATCTGCAGTACAAGCTGTTATCTGTAGGCTTGCCCCTCACAGGTGTAGTGGAGATCATTATTGGCGCCGCGATAGCCTCGCTTGGGACGGGCCATATTTTTGGATCAGTGCTTCAGCAGGGAATCCTCGAGTACACGGTACTACTGAGTATTCTCGCCGCGGTATTGTTCGTGTTCAGGCTTGTCGGCTACCTAGGGGCAGGGCTGTTCCTAATACAATTATACAATAGACACAATGACGCGCTATTACTAGCCACGGGAATACTATTCATAGTCGCTATCCCCCTACCCCTCATAGGCTTCATAGCGTGGGTATTGTCAGCCATAGCGGCTCGCCAGTTAATGGAGGGAATAAGCCAGAGCTCGGGTCAAAAGCCCCGACTACTTATCCCTAGGGAGACCTATGATGGACGCGGGATCTCAGGATCAGAGGGCTTCGTAGCCGTCCTTCACTGCGTGAAAAGACGTGTCTAATAATATATTATATGTATTATATATACGAGAATGTCCTAGGATCGGCCTGCACATTACATACTTTATCTGATAACACGGTATGGATAGTATATGTGTTTAAGTGGAGAGGTACAGTAGATCCATGAGGCTGCTTCGAGGTCCCCGGATCCTGCTCTATGTTTCGTCGCTGGTTTTACTTGCTTATTTCGAGTACCATCGAAGCCCGGAGATCCTTGGCTGGAGCATGTTCTTCACAGGACTATACATTGTAATCCTCTTACTAACTCTTGGACTCGACCACGTGGTTCTCGGTGTTTTCCTGTCATACCTCTTCGTGGGGATTGCCGGGGACGTGTTGCTTCTGAGGATTCACGGGGAGCTTATAGGGGGTTCGTGGATATACTATCTCTTGGCGTGCCTCTCCACCGGCGTTGTGCTTGCTTTCTCGTCGGCTGAGCTACTGGAGCCCGGCCGGATAAACGCTGTCATGATGGGGAGCTCCATTGTCCTGTGCAGCTTCGCATCCATTGTGCTCAGCATCTACTTGTTCAGGCTGGTTGCGCCGAGCATGCTTACCCTGAGCATGGCCCCTCTAATGATTATTGGTCTCTCGGTAATCCTCTATGCTCTCCTAATATTCTATGACCAGGTATTGTTCCAGCTACTGGTCCAGCACATCGGTGGATCGCGTTCGAGGCCCGACACGGACAAGTACCTATACTCCCAGGTACTGGGCTTCTTCCTGTTCACGCTCACGATCATCGTTGTCCTCATACCCAATTTCAAGCCTTCCGAGAGGCCCTACCTGGCCCTCAGCATACTCTACTCCTACCTGTACGGCGGCCTCTCACTATCACTCATAGCGTCGCTGTTCCTCGGCCACTCATTCATCTCCTACCAGCTAGGGAGGAGGCAGGGGATCAGCGGCTATCTATCCACCAGCATCAAGGAATATGCTAGGCTTAGATACTTTTCCTCGCTTATCAACTTGTTCAAGCACATTGAGGCTAGTCCCCGCGGGAGAAAGATCATGAGCGTAGAGGTGGTCGAGGCTCTCAGGGAGGGCTATGAGGCCTTACCTAGATACGCGCGGCTGATGAGGGTTTTCGGGAAGACCAGAGGCCTTCTCGAGTACCTCGATCGTGTAAGGGTTCTGGAGGCTAGGCCGGACATACTCAATATGCTCCGCCAGATCGATCCAGGCGGGTATCTCGCGAAGACGTTCGAGACCATCGTGCTCAAGGCGTACAAGATGAAGATCATGGGGGATGAGAGATATACCAAGGAGCTTAAACAGCTCAAGAGCCTCATACGATCCTATAGGGCAAAGACTAGCGGGGCGAATAGGGAGAAGATAATCGAGCTGCTTGAGAAGCTTCGGGAGCCTAACGTGCTGGACGAACTCGTCGCTGTGTCTAGGCCTAGTCTCCGCCACCTGAGGAACAGGCTCGTCCATGGGAGGCTCAGCAGAGAGGTCATAATGATCGGTGATAGGCTCGCCGATGACCTCGAGTTCCTCGACGATCCGCTGAGCATGTATGTTCTCTGCTCCTGCCTCCTCATATATGCCGGGATTGTGCTGGGACAGGATTAATTAGCTGGCCGTCCAAAGTAGAGATCATATCTAGTATGCGTACATACTATGACATGGTGCATGGTCATGGACTTGCTCAGCCAGACGATCCCCTACACAAACGTAACCGTTTATCAGATCATATTCTTCATATCAGCCATTGTAACCGGATACATACTGGTAAAAATAGTGGTCTACATACTAAGTAAGGCTCTCCACAGGCTCGGGGTCCCGAGCATCGTCGAGGGACTGATCATAGGGATTGCCAAGGCTGTCGGATACATAGTTGTCATCTTATCAGCCCTACCGCTGATAGGGGTAAATACTGGTGTGGCTGGCCTCGGCTTATCCGCGATCCTAGGCCTGATACTCGGATTCGGCCTACAGGACACGTGGGCTAACATGGCGGCAGGGGTATGGCTGGCCGTGATCAGGCCTTTCGATAAGGGTGACTACGTGGAGGTTGCGGGGTACAGCGGTGTTATTGAGGGGATAGGCGTTATGTCGACGGTTCTCATGACATGGGATAACGTCGTGATCACCATACCCAACAAGAATATCTGGGGAACACCAATCGTAAACTATACGAGGCTACCGATCAGGAGGATAACCCTCAATATCGGAGTAGCCTATGGCACGGATCTAGACCGCGCGATAGCGGTAGCGCTAAGCATACTCAGGAACCACCCCAAGACCCTGGACGAGCCGGAGCCACAGGTTGTGGTTACAGAGCTTGGCGACTCAAGTATAAACCTCCAGCTGAGGGTATGGGTGAAGAAGGAAGACTACGGCCTAGTCAAGGCGGAGATCATCAAGAAGATCTATGAGGAGTTCAGCAAGGCAGACATAGAAATACCGTATCCACAGCTAGACGTACATATAAAGGAGATGCCCCGCTAAATACTCTTTTTACCTGTACATATAGATCTAGCATTCTACGATTCGGCTCATTTAATAACCTGGTTATCCAGGTAATAATAACCTGGTGAACGAGGCAGTGCTGCTGAAGTACAGCATACGCGGCGCAGGCTACGGAGAGGGCCCGGCCATAATAGAGGATGTGTCCGCGGACCTTGGGGAAGGAGGGCTACTCGTGCTTGCGGGCCCCTCGGGCAGCGGCAAGACCACGACACTGCTAGCCATAATCGGTGTTCTCAATAATCTCCTCTATGGATGGGTTGAAGGAGAATCACGGATAGTCGGGATCAATCCCTTATCTTCCGAAGGCTTCGACGAGGTACCCAGGAGGATCGGGGCCGTGCTCCAAGACCCCGATAAGCAGCTAGCCATGCCAACCCCCTATTCAGAGGTGGCGTTCACTCTTGAGAACCTAGGTTACCCAGAGGATGTTATCCGTGACAAGACCGTCGAGATACTTGAGCGGCTGGGCCTGCGCAGCAAGATGTACTCCCACGTCGAGGACCTCAGCGGCGGCGAGAAGAGGAGGCTGACCTTCGCCTCGGCGGTAGTGCACGATCCACCTCTTCTCCTCCTGGACGAGCCTTCGGCAAGCATGGATCCATGGGGGATCAGGGAGGTCAGAGCCTTCATAAGCGATTGGAGGCGCCGTGGAAAAGGTGTATTGGTTGTCGAGCATAAGCTCCGCTACTTCATCTGGGAGGACGCGAGGCTACAGGTATACCGCGGCGGGAGAGTAGTACGGGAGCTAGAGGCACCGCTGTCACGGGGCGAGATCAGGTTTCTCGAAGAGATAGGCGTCGACGCCGGTCCCCCGAGAATAAGGCGTGTCGAGCCCCCAGCCGTCTCAGGCCGGGTCCTAGAGGCCAGGGGCCTCGTAATAGGATATGGGGAAAACATCGTGGCGCGTGATATAGACCTGTATCTGGATAAGGGGGAGGCCGTAGCAATTATTGGGCGCAACGGTGCCGGCAAGACAACGCTTCTCAAAACACTGGCCGGCGCCCTAGATCCGTTGGATGGCGACGTGTTATTGATGGGTGAGAAAACCTCTTCGAAGCAGAGGATTGGGCGGGTCTTCTATGTGCCGCAGATGCCCGATTATCTCTTCATCACTTCAAGCCTCGAGGAAGAATTGAGGGAAACAGCTAGGAAGACCGGGAAGACAGTGGAGTGGCTGGCCAGCCACATACCATGGTACGAGGAGGCTAGGAGGACAAGCCCTTATAGGCTGAGCCATGGGCAGAGGAGATGGCTCTCAATAATCATCGCGTACAGTTATGGGGCTCCAGTAATATTGTTGGATGAGCCTAGCAGCGGCCTGGACCTAAAGCTCTTTAGACAGCTAGCGGGGCTCGTCGAGGAGCTTAGGAGAAGTGGTGTATCGTTCCTGATATCGACTCATGACCCCCGGGTTGTCGGGGAGATGTGTAACCGCGCCTACATCCTGGATCGGGGGAGGCTCAGCAAAATAGATCGTTATAGAGCTGTGGAACTGCTTGAAAAGGAGGCGGGTCTAAGCCTTGAGGAGGCCTAGCACGAGCATACTCTTCATCTACGGCTTAACGATCACGTTACTTGCCTTCATCTACAGGGATCCTTACAGCCTCCTACTCATAAGCATACCCAACGCGGTCGCCGGAATATACCTCGGTTACAGGAGGGCTAAGCTCATAGTATTACTGCTTCTTCTCAGTATATGGGGGACATTCCTGAACGCCCTGTTCCTGGCAAACCATGGCCAGGTAGTAGCGGTCATAGGCCCACTAGTAATACGAGACGGAGCAGTGGTGGCCACGACACAGATAGGGTTACGCCTACTAGCACTAGCGAGCGCAGCACTGATCTTCATAGGGAGCGCGAAGCCCGAGGAAATAATAAGGGATCTGGAAGCAGAGCTCTACCTGCCAAAAACAATAACCTTCAGCCTAGCCTACGCACTACGCCTTATTCCCCTCCTTAACAGGGACTATAGAGAAATAATGTTTTGCCGCCGCCAGAGGGGATACCGTAGGATCGCATACTTGCCGGGAGACGTTAAGACGCTGCTCCTACCACTGCTCAGCATAGCGTATCAGCGCGCCATATGGGCTGGAATAACTGTGGAGCTAAGAGGCTTCAGAAAGAGGAGGCCCCGCTACAGGAGGCCCAGGATAGGCTTGGTCGAAGCGCTCCTGCTTTCATGGCTCGCCCTACAGGT
Source organism: Desulfurococcales archaeon (assembly GCA_027083045.1). Taxonomy (GTDB): domain Archaea; phylum Thermoproteota; class Thermoprotei_A; order Sulfolobales; family Desulfurococcaceae; genus JAADCY01. The sequence continues at coordinate 2,950 of JALWQP010000155.1, read as the reverse complement.
GGTCCTACCTATCGCGGCTGGTTGGACAATGTGATCCCCCATGACTCCGCCCATCACATGCATAATGGGTCGCGGCGGGCTAGGGATTTATTTATAGCAAGTGTTAAATCTATGAAAAACACAATATATAAACCGCAGGTGGTTCTATGGAATATGTTAAGTCGATTATAGTGCTCCTAGTAATCGCCGCTATAACCATGTCCTCCGCCGTCTACGCGGAGACAACCTACAGTATCAGGTACCACGTGGTAGTCAACGGCGAGGTAAGTCCTCTGCTGAACATCTCGACCCGTATAAGGTGGGACTACTACTTATCCCTTAACATGACGTTCCATGGTGAAAACATGACTATATGCTATAATGTTGAGGGAGCATTGATCCCGAAGCAGATCATGGCCAGGAGCGCCTGCAGCGTAGTCAACATGACTGAGCTAATACACCTATCCCGTGAAGCCGGGGGAGCAAACAATATACTGCCCACAGTACCCCTGAGGAAAAACGTCATGATCCACGAGTACAAGTTCCTCGGGACAGGCGATTACAAGGGGCTACCGGTCTACAAGATCCAGGCAAAGATCTCCCCGGCATTCTATAGCGGCGGGACAAACGCCTCTATGATCAATGTCTACCTTTACGCCGGGCTACCGGTACCCCTCTACGCCTCCGCCAGCATCGATATCCTCGGAAACCTCAGCGTACTCGTAGACGCTGTTGAGGCGAACCTGCCCAGGAACGTTCCGACAGCATATATGTCAACATACTACTACGACATACTAGCAGGGGGATTACCGGGAGCACACATAACTGTGGAGGGAGAAAAAGGATCATACACGCTCAAAGCAACAAACAACGGGGACACGGTAGGCTATATTATAGTCATATACAGGATCACAGGGAAGGCCTGGGCAGCCATAATCCCTCCAGGACAAATAGTAGTCGTCAAAATACCGGTGGCGCTCCTACAGCAAGTTAACCTGGAAACACGCGAGAACCAGCAGTCGGCAACCTACCAGTACATCGTGGCAGGCACCGCGGCGGCCATAGCAGCAGTAGTCCTCATATACATACTGAGATGGAGAAAACACTCCTAAACCATAAGCAGACCACTAGGGATAATCAGCGAGAACACATCGATACTCCAGCCAGTGGAAACCCTACAATTTACAAATTACCCTGATCCCGATAGATTCCAGCCGGCTGAAAGCATTACCGATCGCCTCATCCATGCTCATCCCCTTGCCCGGCCCATAAACCAAGTTAAACTCACGCTTCTCCCCATTGATCATGTGGATCACCATAGCCACGACGCCGTGGCCGAACAGCCGGCGCTTAAACTCCACATATTTTATCATATTCCTCCTAATAGACTCGATTATCTTGTATCCCCGCCTCCTAAGTATATCCAGGAGCTCGCCCGGTTGCTTCCTCGAAAGCTCCACTACCGCCTGCGTCCTCGCATACCTCGATAAGAGCACTAGAGACAACAAAACCTCCCTCAACAGATCCCTCCCCGGCGCAACGACCACGAGTTTGTCCCTGCATACAAGCAAGAGACAAGCATTCCGCCCTACATAGACAGGAATGGCCCCAACAACGGAATCAGGTAGCCTCAAAAACAACCCCCTGACACCATGCCTAACATATCCAGAATTATAGATATATACATCACTATAAATGAAACAAAACCTAAAAACTCACCCACAACCAAAATGAAAAAGAAGGCAAACATAAACGATGAAAAATCCCGATCGTTCCCGGGAGCCCGTGTCTTCTCTATCTGTTTGTTTTTGGTTGTAGATCGTTAGACAGTGTATTTCTTTAAAGTGAAGGGTTAGGGAGATCCATACAGTTCGCGGGAGGTTTTCCCCTTAATTCCCGGGAGTGTCATTAAATGCTTATTTAAGCCTTTCTACCCGAGATCCCCATGAGCTTCATGGAGAATCCGAAAACCCGGAACAATAAAGCTAAAAACAATTATTGACACTAAAACAACTAAAGAAACAAACAACATTCGAAACAATATACAAAAATTGAAAGCTGGAGGCTACTGGATGGGTGCTCGTCGGGTTCGGTATCGAAACAATATACAAAAATTGAAAGAGCTCATGGAGCAACTCAACAAGATGCAGGAGCAGTTGCAGGAAACAATATACAAAAATTGAAAGAACTGTGAGCCTCGGCAAAAAACGTCACCCCTAACGCTTTGAAACAATATACAAAAATTGAAAGGTGCTCACGCCTCCCTGCCTGAGCATCCTTATCCTGCGCAGGGAAACAATATACAAAAATTGAAAGTCCCAGCCGACTGGGTGCCAGTACTGGAGCGGTACAGGAGGAGGAGAAACAATATACAAAAATTGAAAGATGCTATTATCTTCTTGAACCAGTCCAGCGTCGTGGTGTAGAAGAAACAATATACAAAAATTGAAAGAAAACAGCTAGGAGGTGGCTAGGGTGGGCAAGAAACCTGTGGAAACAATATACAAAAATTGAAAGGGTAGTGGATGCGATGCTTCTCAGCGTGTTCCTGATGCTTGAAACAATATACAAAAATTGAAAGTTGCCAACGAGAAAGCACAGAACATCTTGCTAGAATACAGAGAAACAATATACAAAAATTGAAAGTTACCGTACTTCTCATGGTATATCTTGCTGTCCTTCTCGGCGAAACAATATACAAAAATTGAAAGCCACAGGAAGCACAGGCGGAAACACCATCACAGGAAGCATAGGAAACAATATACAAAAATTGAAAGTATGGTTATCTCGATGTTGTTTTTCGCACTTCTCGAACCGGAAACAATATACAAAAATTGAAAGCAAACTGGAACGTTACAACGTCCCCCATAGCCTTGTCTAGCGAAACAATATACAAAAATTGAAAGCTCTTACGGTCTCTTATTTCGACCTCTACCGTGTAGCTTTGAAACAATATACAAAAATTGAAAGT
>JALWQP010000154.1 GCA_027083045.1 Desulfurococcales archaeon | reverse complement strand
AAGTGTGACACAGCTTATCAAGTGGGGCACTTTCAACGAATACATAGCAGCCTATATCTGGATGATGCTCAGCGAGGGGATGAGTGTATTTATATGTGGAGAGACAGCATCAGGAAAAACAACCTCGCTAAACGCGATCTCGGCCTTCATCAGGCCAAACTATAAGATAGTCACCATAGAGGACACGGCAGAGGTCGTGCTCCCTCACCCTAACTGGGTTAGAGAGCTGACAAGAGATACGGGCAAGCCCGAGAGCAGCGTCACGATGTTCGATCTGCTGAGAGCGGCTCTGAGACAGAGGCCTAACTACATAATCGTGGGTGAGATAAGAGGAGCAGAGGGTAACATAGCGTTCCAGGCAATGCAGAGCGTTGCATGGGAGACACCGGTTCTGATCAGGGATAAGAAGACAGGGGAAGTAAAGCTTGTCAAGATAGGCGAGTTTGTTGACAAGCATTACCGTCCCGGAGAAGAGAGGAAGCCCAAAATAATAGATGGGTTCGAGGTACTCAGCATAGATAAGATGGGCAGGGTTAGATGGGCCGAGATCAAGTATGTCTTAAGACATCGGGCCAATGAGATATACGAGATAAGATATGAGGGCAAGGGTAGCATTAAAGCAACCGGCTCGCACAGCGTCTTCGTTCTAGACCAAGACACGATGGAGATAGTCCCGAAGCTCGTCACCGATCTAAAACCCGGAGACCTGCTCGTCACATTTGTTAAAACAAGGACTGATTTCGAAGAAATAGGAGTTACTGGAGGAATCGACGCCACCGAAGGATTACTACATAGAGGATACGCCGAAGACCCGATCGAAGGAACAGCAGAAGCGGCGGGATACTGGGTAGCATCCGTAAAGGCAGAGAAACTAGTTATACCTGACGAGCTATGGACAGCCCATCCGAGAACAATAAGGGTATTCATCAAGAAACTCATCAATGTCAAGGGTGCCAGCAAGCTACGTGGAGGCCTGATATCCGTCTCTCTGAAAGACAGGGAGACGGCCACTAAACTTGTATGGCTGGCACGCCTAGCTGGGATAGAATCTAAGATGTTCGAGATCAAGTGGGGTGGCAACGGACCATACTATATCGTGTACCTAAGACTGTATAAGGGCAGAGGCATAAGGTCTTGGAAAGACAGGATACCGTTGAAACCCCTCGTGGAACTAATAGAGAAATATAGGCTGGACGGGAAAATGCCCTTATCACTGACATATTTGGTGAAAAGATATGTTGATGGGAGACAGAAGTATGCTCAGAGGAAGACTGTTAAGCGTCTCCTTGAGTTTCTTGAGAGACACATGGATGTTATGGATGAGGAATCGAGGAGGATCATAGAACGTACGAGAATGATCGTTGAGAGCGACCTATCATTCCTCGAGGTACTAAGCATAAACAAGAGGAAGTATAGTGGTTACGTCTACGACTTATCGGTGCCTGATACAGAGCTCTTCATAGGCGGAGAGATTCCTGTCGCGCTCCATAATACCGGCCACCCCGTCATGTCGACTTTCCACGCAGCAAACCTTGAGAGGCTAATACAGAGGCTTACAAACCCACCGATCAACGTGCCTAAAACCAACATGGATAGCCTGAACATAGCATGGTTCCAAAGCGCAGTATATAGCAAGACAGGACTACTGGTCCGCCGCGTCATAACGATAAACGAGATAGTGGGATATGACCCGGAGAGCGACGCTATATCAGCTATACCCGTGTTCACCTGGGATCCGGCTACCGACCAGTTCAGGTTCGCGGGCAGAGGATCAAGCTATTTGCTAGAAGAGAAGATAGCGGTTATGAGGGGTATTAGTAGGAGAGACATAAAACTCATCTATGAAGAACTAGACCTTCGAGCAAAGTATCTGAGACTACTCGTTGAACGGAATATCGTTGATTACTTCAAAGTATTCAAGGCCATAGTCAAAGCATACCATCTCGGTGTCGAGGAGGCATACAAGAAGCTCCTACGTGGTGACCTGACGCTATAGCGTCTTCTGGGTGGCCCGATATGCCCCGTTTCAAAAAACCAAGGCTTAAAGGAAAATGGACTGGAGGAATAGCTGAGGGGCTCTCGGGGCATATCAGGGCTAGTAAACAAACCATAGTCATACTCGTGGTTCTCGTCTCAATCCTTGTTTTCCTCGAGAACAAGTTCTTAACCTACCCTATCAATATCTTGTCAGGTATACTCACAATCGTCGGCGCATTCATGTTAATAATGTTTTTTGACGTCATAAAGAAACTGAAGCCTGTCTACATAGACGAGGACCTAATATACATCCTAGTCCACATGCGTACCGTCGTTACAGGCAGCCCGCCTATCAATCTCCTCTTCAAACTCGTCGGCGACTCCGAATGCTATTCAAAGATATACCGCGGCCTCTTCAAGAAGATCTATGTCCTAATAAAGCACTGGAGCTACGCCTCCCCAGAGGCCCTCAGACTTGTCTCAAGGGAGGCACCGAACCGTGTTGTCGAGATGTTCCTCCAGAGACTCTCAGCTGTCCTAGCACTCGGCGCTGATGTCGGCGAGTATCTTAAAATAGAGTATAATACGCTATTCAGCGAGTACAGAACGAGTTATTTGAGAAAAATAGAGAGCCTCAGAGTCATCCTTGGAGTGTATTCGACCCTAATAGGAGCATTCATATTTATGCTAGCTAACTTCATACTACTAGCCCTTTTCTTTGGCGGAGAAATCGATATCGTTCGAACCGGAATCCTCGGAGTCTCCCTAGCGGAGCTGGCTGTTGCAATACTGTTGTTCTTCGCTATTAAGAGGGGTAGATTTGAACATAATATGAAAATACAGCCAGCAAGGGTAAGGAACATCAGGATAGCCGCAATAGGTGGGGCAGCGGCCTGCATACCTTTCCTCCTGATCCTAGGTAAGCCTTTCCTGTCAAGCCTACAACTAGCACCAATAGTAATGGTTCTCATCGGGCTAGCGTTTCTACCAGCAGGACTACTAGCTAAGAGGCATGAAAACACTGTTTTCGAGCTAGACGATTACTTCCCCGTCTTCATCAGGGCGTTCGGAGAACACTTATCCATAGTACCCAATATGGCGGAAAGCCTCAACCCCATTCTCGTGGCGCAGCTCGGCAAGCTTAAAAAACTGATCGAGAGGGCATATGCTAGGCTTGTAAACTACATCGACCCAAGAA
>JALWQP010000153.1 GCA_027083045.1 Desulfurococcales archaeon | reverse complement strand
ATAGTTAGCAATTAAAATAGTATTGTATTGTAGAAAATAATTAGTAAATCGATACAATTTATATGAGTTATAATGGGGTGAGACACTGATGATACTCTTCGACTGGGGAACATATAACGCTCTTAGCACTGCGACAAAAGCAGCGGCATTAGGAATGAGGCTAACCGAGATACCACCATGGGATTTCTCGAGGAAGAGTCGTGGAAAAGAGTACTTTGAAGCCTACGGCGAATTTGCGAAGAAGGCGTTCACAACAATAGTAGCTCATGGACCATACTATAACCTGGTGACAGATTCGAAATATATTCAGGAAAGAATAGAGAAGGCATTAATTGTAGCCATCAAGAAGGCAGCAATTGCTGGAGCTGAGGTATTCAACCTCCACATAGGCTGGAGAGTATTCATGGACCAGAGAGATATAGATGCAGTAGTCGAAGTAGTCAAGAAGCTTCTTGAAGCCGCTCCCGAGAACATGTATATCAGTCTAGAAACGACTTATACGCGAAGACAGCTCGGAAGCCTAGATGAAATAAAGGCGATCATAGAGGCCGTGGGGAGCGATAGAATAATACCGAGCCTACAGCTCGAGAACGTGTTCATGTACGAGACAAGGATAGATCAGCATGGAAACTTCATTGCTGCGGACAAGGAGGCAACAGTTGATTTCTGGATGAGAGTACTGAGAAGAGGACTAACCCTAAGCAATGGTTTCCTAAGCCTGAGATTTAGCCAGGTAACCGGTGTATATTTTGGCAGAAGACTACTGAAGAAGAGAGTCCCGCTGGGCAAGGGATACCCGTGCCTAGACCCGTTAGCAGAGGCTATAGCACGGTTCATGGTCAAAGAAGTTAAGGAGAGAGGCTTCTCGCTGAGAATGCATATAATATACACTGGTCCGCCAGAGACAAAGTATGAAGATACGATCACTCTCTACGCGGAGATCATGAAGCGCGTGGCTCAATATCTCTAATTTTTTACCATAAACCAACAACACTGTTCTATGGTCAATAGAATTGAGGCTTAAGATAAAGCCTAGAGACTATCAGATAGAAGCAGCCGAATGGGCTCTAAAACGTAAAGGCGCAGTAGTAGTTATGCCTACAGGCTCAGGTAAAACCCTGATAGCTATTCTCTGGGCCAAGAAACTCATGGAAACAGGTGAGGCTAGAAGGATAATTTTCCTAGAGCCTTCGAGAATCCTCGTCGAACAAGTGGCGTCCTACATAAACAAAGTCCTAGGCGTAAAGGCGCTTCCGATCCATGGCAAATATCCCAAGAATAAAAGAAAAGACTTATGGATGTGTGCAAAGATAGCTGTCACAACCCCTGAGACAGCTTTGAGCGACCATGAGATAATAGCTTCGCTAGGATACAATGTCGTAGTTGTTGATGAGTGCCACCATACCACAGGCAAGGATGCATACGCAGAATTCATGAAGAAGATGAAGTTTGATAGAAAACTGGGGCTTTCCGCCCATATACCTCGTGCTCGAGAGCCAGAGATAACCAGATATATAGGCCCTATCAAGAGATGGAGCTGGAACGATGAGAGAATAAAGAAATATGTCCCACCATGGATCGGAGAAATTTATGAAGCCGAGCTAAACCATGAAGAAAAATCCTTATTGGAGAGACTCGAGGATATCAGGTTAGATCTATCAGGTCGCGATCGGGGACTAGTTAATCTAGCCATACGATGGTTTGTCAGAGACGGCGCACTAGCCCTCAAGGAAAGTATAGATAAAGAGACACGTCTATCATTCATATTATCACCTATAAGGCCATATCTTGATAAGCCTGGGATCCGGCCTGCACATAAGCTTGATGCTCTGCTACGTATACTGCGGGACCATGATTTCAATAAAGCTATAGTATTTGTTGATAGAGTTGTTATTGCGAAGTATCTCGAGAAGATATTATCTAAGCAGTACGGCTCAGTTGCAATATACGGCAAGGCAAAAATGAAAGAGGATGTAAGAAAGGTACTGCATAGAGCACATAGTGAGCAAGCAAAAGTAATAATCTCTACTTCAGCTGGCGAGGAGGGCCTTGATCTTCCAATGGCTGACCTCCTAGTTATCTGGAGCAATGTTGCAAGCCCTCTAAGATTCATTCAACGGCATGGCCGTATTCTCAGACTAACGGGCAGAAAAGGACTGAAGTTCGTAGCATACATTGTGACGCCCGATACACCGGACATGGATAGCCTTGTTGATTCTCTCGAATTTGCTAAGAAGAGTGGTATCGACATACCGGTCGATGAAGAAGTTCTAGAAAGGCTATGGCGAAGAACAACACGTGACAAGATACTTTCGATCCTTGAAGGGCGTCCTATGCCATTAGAATGGGTTGCAGAAGCAATCGGATGGCCCCACGACGTGGTGGCTAAAGCTCTTAGAAAATTAATGGAAAGAGGAGAAATCCTCTATATTTACACACATCTCGGCAAGGTCTATGCCACTCCAGACGATATTGATATCCTCTATGAAGAATATCAAGAATATCTTGAGCCTGACCTCAAATTACAAGGTAAAGCAAAATATGTTGTCCAAAAATCATCAAGAGCTGTCCTAGGAACTTATAGCAAAATACTCTCTAGACTCCGTAAAATACTTGAGAAAAATGGTAAAATAGATCGATTGACATTTATCTTCGAGATCCCCCTCCCAATAGGCTCATTAAAACTAGTAAACATAAACTATACCTTCACTATACCTGACGAAAAAGCATTGAAACTAGTATGTGACAATGCGTTTTCAGCTCAGCGTTTCCAGAAGTTCTTGCCAGGGGAAAGAGATGAATAATTATTCAGAGATCATAAGGCTTATGCGAGACTACGAGACTACAGTAGTTCTCGGAAGTGGTTTCTATAAAGAGCTAGGATATCACCCTTACCACGACTACCAACCATACAGATATAATTCCATTGATAAGGAAGAAATCATCGTTACGGATATCGATCGGGAGTATAAATGTAAAGATATTGTCGAAGACGCTACTAGGACGTTACAGATCATAAAGTCGTTATATGATCGTGGACTTATAGATCATTTGATCGATGCATCACCTTATTGTCTAACAAAATGCTACATGGGGGAACACGTATTGTGTCTTTTACACGACGATAAAGATAAAAAGCCTCTAACTATAGGGTCATGTCTGAGCTATAAAAAATACAGGGATACTCTTCTAGACTTAATGGCTTCAGACACAATAGTTGTTTTGGGCATATCACCTTATCTCAGCCCCATAAACATCATGGTTGTTGTACCGAAGATTAAAGATGCCCGACTCATAGTTGTTGATAGCTCCTATAATCCCTACTGTAAAATAGCAGATATCTGTGTTAATCAGAGTATAATCGGGTTCCTAAAGAATGTTCACGAATACTTGGGTGTTTCATTGTAAATTTTAAAGATTAATCCTTATTACCTACATACCTGAATCAGTGTATATTGAAGGCTACGTAGAAAAACGCGCGCGTATATACATGCTTTAGGTGGTGCTTATGGTGGATCCAAACATCGAGGCACTTTTCAAGCCAAGAAGTATAGCTGTCGTCGGCGCCAGCAGACATCCCGGCAAAATAGGTTACACGATCCTCAAGAACATCATAGACTGTGGCTATAAAGGCAAGATATATCCAGTAAACCCCAAGGCTGACCAGATCCTGGGACTGAAGGCCTACAAATCCCTTACAGAGATACCGGACGAGGTTGATATGGCGATAATCGTTGTTCCCGAGCCAGTCGTACTAAAAGTAGCTGAAGAGGCTGGTAGGAAAGGAGTGAAAGTGCTAGTAGTGATCACCTCAGGATTCAGTGAGGTAGGGAATATAGAGGCTGAGAAGAAGCTCGTTGAAATCGCGAGAAAATATGGTATGAGGGTGCTAGGGCCAAACATATTCGGTATAGCATATACTCCAGCCAACCTGAACGCCACATTTGGCCCCAAAGACCTCAGAGCAGGCCCAATAGCCTTCATTACTCAGAGCGGAGCTCTAGGCATAGCGCTCATGGGCTGGACTATAATGGAGGAGATAGGGATATCGGCAATTGTGAGCATGGGTAACATGTGCGATATAGACCCGGTAGACGTGTCATACTTCCTAGCCGATGATCCTAACACCCGCGTAATAACAATTTATCTCGAAGGACTCAAGCCAGGCCAGGGCCAGAGATTCATAACAGAAATGAAGAAGATTACGAAGAAGAAACCAGTCATAGTAATCAAGGCGGGACGTAGCAAGAGAGGCGCGCAGGCAGCGGCAAGCCATACCGGTAGCCTCGCGGGCAGCGATCAGATATATAGTGCGGCATTTAAACAAGCAGGCATCCTAAGGGCTCTGACTGTAGAGGAGATGTTTGATTGGGCAAGAGCGTTTGCGGAGCAGCCGATACCTCGTGGTGAAAGGACAATAATAATAACTAACGGTGGAGGAGTCGGAGTCCTAGCGACTGATGCGGCCGAGGAGCACGGCGTCGAGCTAATAGTGCCAAGTGAGCAGTTAAAGGAAGAACTAAGAAAAGCTATGCCGTGGTTTGGTAGCCCCAAGAACCCTGTAGACCTTACCGGCCAGGCTGGCGTTGAGAACTATGTCAAAGCACTGGAAATCGCTTATGAGAGTCCTGAGGTTGATAATATTGTTGTCCTATACTGTAGGACCGCGATTCTAGACCCGAGAGACCTAGCGAGAGCGATTATAGATGTTGCGAAGAAGCATAAGGATAAACAGAAACCAATAGTTGCTGGTTTCGTTGGAGGATATGACACGTATGAAGCCATGAAGATACTCAATAGGAACGGTATACCTGCTTATCCCAGTCCAGAAAGAGCAGTCGCCAGTCTTGCAGCAATGATAAAATACATGAGATACAGGAAAAACTGAGTAATAAAGACGGTTTGCAACTATAAGGTCTTTTACCTAACCCTAACGCCCGGTTCCACTGGTTTATCGGTTGTTAAGAGCACGGGCGCTTCTTCCGGGACATCAGCGGCTAGCAACATTCCTTGACTCTCTAGACCGAAGATCCTCTTTGGTTGTAGATTGGCAACAACAATAATATTCTTCCCAATAAAGTATTCTGGCTCATACCATTTGCCTAGACCTGCAATGATTTGCCTCTTGCCGAGCTCTCCCAGATCAACTACTAGTCTTAACAGTTTTTTGCTCCCCTCGACTCTCTCAGCACTGATAACTTTGCCTACTCTAAGATCTATTTTTATGAACTCTTCATAAGATACATATTTTGCTTCGTCTGACATATAATATCGCCCAAACAAATAGAAGCATCAAACAGTAATAAAACTCCTACCCAGACATCTATTGGTGATGGTGCCTGTAATGCTGGACGAATTATGGAACACCACGCTAGTAAGGCCTGGCGAGTATATGGTAAGACTGGGCTCATGGTCGCGAAAATATATGTTTAATAGACTAGTGGAAAGCATAGAGAAGAGACTAGCCCGTGAAGGTTTCAATACAAAAATAGTTGCTTATGAACCTAGGATAATGATTATCGATCCAGAACCCAGTAATAAATTGTTTGATGTACTAAAACATGTATTTGGGATTTCAAGTTTTAGCCCGGCAATACAGTTAGATTTTTCTCTGAGAAAGATCCTTGATTCGATCATTGAGATCACCTCTCTTCTTGATATCGATAGTTTTGCTATAAGGGTCATACGAGGAGACCTTCCAATATCCTCGCGTGGCCTAGCTAAAGAGCTTAGCGATAAAGTAGCTTATAGGACGGGATTAAGGATCGATCTAGATAAGCCTGATATAGAGATCAAGGTTGAAATAAGGCGGCACAAAGTGTATGTCTATACCGAAGAAATACCGGGCCCGGGCGGCTTGCCGTACGGGGTAGAGGGGTGTCTCGTATCGCTTGTTTCGGGTGGTGTAGATTCTGCAGTGGCGTCAGTCTTAGCAATGAAGCGGGGGGTCAAGGTTATCCCATTATTTGTTGATTTATATCCGTACTGGGGAGAGAAAGCGATTATGAGGGCTTACCGTTCGTTAGAACTACTATATGAGTGGGTGCCATGGTATGATATGAAGGCCTATATTATTAGGAATGCATCTGAGCCTCTACTAGAGCTTAAGATCCCAGCTGGTATTAGGTGTATTGCCTGCAAAGCAATAATGTATAGATACGCATTCAAATTAGCCCAAAAGATAGGTTGTCGTGGAATAGTCACGGGTGAATCAATAGGGCAGGTCGCTTCTCAAACCCTAAACAATATGTCCGCCCTAACTATGCTCTCGCCCACTCCAGTATACAGACCCGTCGCTTTCATGGACAAGCTAGAGATAATCGAGCTGGGTAGAAGAATGGGGTTTAGCGAGCTGAACGTTGACGTCGGAAAATGCCATCTGAGACCATCGCATCCAACAATATCTATAAGAGAGAAAGAACTGTTCATTCTTTCAAAAGAGCTGGAAAGAATAGATCATATCATAACAAGAGTTCTCGACAATAATTTGGAGGAGATAGTTTTTCCAAAGACAAGCCACGGCCTCTGAGATCGCTGATTATTTCGTCGTCGGGTATGAATGGCATATATTTCCTCAAAGCCGCATATAGTTTACATAGAATCCTTTTGCCCTCCAATAATACTTGATTCGCAATATCAATAAGCCTGTCTAATTTAGACAAATCGGTAATCAGTGTACCCGGAGTTCTTAGTAAATGTGTAAGTTTAACACCTGTTGTAAGCTCGAGGACTATTCCCTTGTTCTCGGATAAGGAGAGGATACCACTGTGCTTCATTCCCGAGTTCCTCGCAATGACCAGGACTTTCTCTGCAGTATCCATATCTGAGGTAGAAACATGTATTATGGGGCCCGTAACATTAAGCCATAATCGCCTCACCGGAGAATATCCTAAGATATCCTCTACCTCATCCACGCTGATGGGGGAATGCTTCTTATATACAACACTAGTCTCTTCCCTGCTCCATGGAAACGTTGAATCGGCAACGATTATTCTTCCACTACAGCTACTTAGAGTATGTATTTTCTTATCTGTATAAAATAGTATGAGGATGGGCATCAAATCTTCGTCGAGATATCCTATCTCGAGATCTTCCCACAGCCTCTGCCAGAACTCAATCTTACGTCTTCGCCAAATACTTTCATTAATCCTAAACATTGTTATCCCTCTTCTTTCCAAGCACTATATCCTAAATAACATCATTTCGTAATCTATTCTTACACTGGTATAACATGATTACCTTGATGGTGTTGCGAACATGTATGGCCTAATATATAGTCTGAAAGACCCGGCTGGGAAAGGTATTGCATACTGGATCAGGGACTACTTTGGACTAGAGAAATGCACCGAGGAGATATCTGGAGCAGAAGAATGTTTTGAGGAAAAACGCTTCGTCTTAGCGGGGTTTAGTGAAGACACCATTTACTTCGACTTCCTGGATAAGCGGGTAGGCTGTGTAGATGGATACATTATACTCTCGCGGCACTCAAGCGCTAAACGAGTTAAGAGTTTCACCGTACACCATACGGGGAATTATGGGCCTGAAGCACCATATGGTGGTAAACCAAGCAGACTGGCGCCAGCTTTCTCGACGGCGTCTCATAGATTATTGCTTGGCCTCAAACATTATTGTGAGGAAAAAGGTAAGTGTAGGGAATACGAGGTCAGTTATGAGGCTACACATCATGGACCAACAGAGGTTTCGAAGCCTCTATGCTTCATCGAGATCGGTAGCTCGTTGGACGAATGGAGCCTTACCTCAAACCATGAAGTAGTTGGCCTAGCCGTCGTGGAATTCCTCGAGAAGGGGCCTCTAAAGACACGAGTAGCGATTGGGATAGGCGGAGGACACTATCCTAGAAAACACACTAGGTTAGCCCTCGAGCAAAAATATACGTACGGTCACATCATGGCTAAGTATGCATTGCCATATTTGTCATTCGAAACTCTCGACATGATGATAGAGAAAACAGTTCCTTCGCCGAAGTTCATCGTTGTTGAAAAGAAAGGCACGAGAAGAGAACATCGGAACCTCATAGAAGAATATGTGGATGGTAAGAATCTGGAGATACACTATGTTTGAAACTAGTTCAGATCTTTATGCGGAGTTTCCGATCCTCAAACCATGTCTTTGATAATTTTCTCCATATGATGCGAACAACAATATCGTATTCTCCTTTCGGAAGCTTGGTTGATATTCTTAGTTCACGTTCTTGACCAGGCTCAATTGGCTGGAAGATCTTCCTAGCTGCAACATTCCCTAAGTACATTATTACAACCATGTTCATATCAGGTCTCGTCTCTCCAGTATTTGCAAGCTTGATGATGAAATCCACATCCTCGGCCCCCCTCTTATCATAGGCTACATCGACGAGCTCTAGCTTAGTTGGCTTGTATCTTGTGTTGTATACCAATATGTTCGAAACTCTCATTTCTTTGGGGAAATACTGAGTCATCGATTCCTCATGAATTATCTTGACATGGACTCCGGGACTTATGCCGTCTAGTTGAGATAATACCTCGTCATAGCCTTGGAATCCTTCGAGGGGTATTGAGAGCTTATCATCAATCATGATAGAGCCCCTAGCATATTTACTTGGCAGGAAGACTGTGCTTCTGAAAACACCTGTTGAACCAGGGTATCTTAGCTCAGAGGAATATTCTTCTCCGGGCTCTATGCTTAGTGCCCCGCTAAGGTATAGGATGTCTGTGTATGCTTCGTCGCTTTTGTATAGAGCCAGTATCCCTATGTGATCGATTGCTATGTGTTCGCCACCATCTTGTTTAAAGGTTACATTGACTCTCCTTCTCCGGAGGCCTTCTGGGGTCTTCAGGATACTGGTTATGTCATAAACAAGTTTTGCAAACAAACCGGTTTTAAGCTGGGCTGTTACATGTGGTTTGAATTCCTTCGTAACAGATATACCGTTAACCTTTACCCTCCAGTGAACGTCTGGCCTCGGAACAATAACTCCTATTTCAAGGAGTGCGCAGTCTAGCTCAGCATTTTTAGGATGGACGAGGCTTAAAGGAATAGTTTCCCTAGAGGGGTGGAAGCCGCCCAACTGGATATTCGGGGTTGCCGAGGTATATATCATGTCGCCGCTAATGCTTCGGGACATGAACTGCAGTAGCTCGCCACTAACCATTGTACTTCACCTAACTTTAAACTGGTAATATGTGAGTTAAAAATTAGAGTCCCAGCACTAATATCTTATACTGGTATGAAGAGGCCCTGCCGCTGGCGAGCGCCCCGCTACAGGGGTGTGATGTGCGCAGTGAACCCCTGGCTGACTATTTCTCTTCTTTTTTCTCGGCGAGATACCTTGTAAGACTCCATGTACGTATCATCGTAATACCGCCACTTAGTGATACAAAGCCTATCAGTGTAGCTAGTAGACTGCTTGGGACATCACGGATGATCATGAGTCTTAGAGCCGATAGAAATACATAGATACTGAAACCTACGAGTATAAACCCTATTATGGGTGTAACAACATCTCGTGCTTTTACCATTGGCTATCCCCATAGGATGTTTATCAAATACTTTATCATATTCATCAAGTTCAAGTACGTCTGCCC
Source organism: Desulfurococcales archaeon (assembly GCA_027083045.1). Lineage (GTDB taxonomy): Archaea > Thermoproteota > Thermoprotei_A > Sulfolobales > Desulfurococcaceae > JAADCY01. The sequence goes on along the minus strand of JALWQP010000153.1, from coordinate 2,931 downwards.
CACTTGTTCTACATAGTTGTACATATATTTAACTAGGGTGCTTGATAATAGGTTTGTATAATAATATATCCTGCCCATGTACATAGGAGGTATAGTATAAGCTGGTGGGAGGTACTGGGATACAGGGGCTATTAATGTTCTCTCTAACATTAACAATGGATTTCCATGTATGATTATAACTAGTGCTAAAAATCCGGCTAGTAGTATTATTGAAATGATAAAACCAGTTCTCGCGTGGGCTAACTTTTTAGCTTCCTCAAAAGGATCCCTTTTATCAGCTCGGACAAGAGCTCCTTCAACATAGTTCGTGAAAGCTCTATAAATCCCCCATGATAATACTGACCACATAATAAAGCTTATCAAATAACCATACCACTCATTATTGAAAAACTTAATATATATGTTATAGATCGGTGCCAAACCCACGAATACTAGAAGACCAATAATAAATAATGATGAGCGCTTATAAATATTGACAATAGGATCTTTGCCCATTAATAATTGATGTGCCTCGTAGGAAACAATGTTCCTTATACGTTCCTCGGCAAATTTAGGATTGAGTAGTATTAAGTCGGATATAAGTGATACGATGTAATCGTTTAAAAGAACATACAGTAATCCCATAATGAGGAAGAATAGAATGATCGAACCTATTCTAGTCATTACTATTTCTTGGAAGAAAACCTGGAAGATATTTACTGATGAAGCAACAATTGTTTCCACATAATTATTCAGCATCATCGATATTCCGATACTGGACAATATAAACATTCCAGCGAGCACTATGAACATTATTATTGTTACAACTAAATACGGTATCCTTATATGGTGTTTTCTAGTCCCCAATCCTGCAACATATTTAACGATGAAATCAGTATGTATTGCTAGGAGGCTATAGATTAGAGTCATCATAACATATGGTTTCTGCACGGGCATTAAGGTATTCAGTAACAGGCCATTAAATACATAGTAAACTATTAGCAGGACCGGATTAGCCTTAAGGACTCCAAATAACCATACAATAGATGAAGCCATGAGGGCAAGCCTTATGTAGACGTCAGTTATCAATGTCTCGGATGACATAAATGAGTATAGCGGGTACATATTAATGATCGCATAAATCACTATTACCCTTAAAGAGTAAATCTTATCTGATGATATCTTCGGTTTCCTGAACATCACACCACACCTGAGCGTAGGCTATCGATCAGCTTAAGCGTCATAGGTAAAAGATCGTCAGGACCAACATTAACCGTTCTAACACCATTCCTTATAAGATATTCACTGAATTTTCTTGCTCTCTTTATTCTTTCACGCATGAGTGCTAGGTATAGTCCTGCCTCTGCCCCCTTGAACTTCTTTATCTCGAAGAGTTCTGGGACTGGCTGTATAACCATGAAGATATGGCGTTGTTGGCGCAGTGTATTTGCTATTGATATTATTTCCTCTGCCTGTTTCTCGTTTTCAAGGATCGTGAATAGTATGAATATCGTCTTTGTTCTACGGGGTATGCGTCTTATTTCGTCGAAAATAATTTCGCCAAGGCTTGATCTGGGTTTCCCGTCTAGCCACTCTATGCTTGAGATGGCTTCGAGAATTCTATGGAGATGATATCTTCCTCTCCCGTATCCAGAGGATATGTTCTTGCTGCTCCTGATCGTAACGCTTATCCAGTCTCCTCTATGTAGAACGTTTTTCGCTATACCGGCTGCGGCCCTGGCAACATGCTCTATTGCAGTCGTTCCCATGAGGCCTTTCATCATCTCTCTGGATGCATCTATTATCATCACTAGGCTCAGCGAGGCCTCTTTCTCGAATTCTTTGACGTAGAGCTTATGGAGCCTTGCATAGCTTTTCCAGTCGATGAACCTGTAGTCGTCGCCTGGAACATATTCTCTTAGACTCATAAATTCTTGGCCTATGCCTCTTATTCTAGAACGCCCAAGTCCTAGGCTTCTGGAAGTTATAGGATAAGTAATGCCTTTTGGTATTGGGAGGGGTTTTGGCTTGACCTTAACAACGTCGTGCCTAGTCTTTAGAACTAGCCTATAATTGAATAGACCAGCCGGATCCCTTATCACCAGCTCCACACCGCTATATCTATGCTTTCCCAGCACTGGTTTAATCACATAATTCAGCTCTACACTGCTCTTTGGGATTAACATACACGTAGTTCTGCTGTGGCCTGAGACTTTTCTAAAGAGCTCTGGGTAAAGATCATTGACCGTTACATAGAAGATCGGTATCGGGCCATCATTTCTGATCACTAGTTTTGTTCTTACATTGGTGCCTTCTATCAATGGATCTAAGAAAATTCTCTTAGCTTTTATCAGATAGGCTTGTCTTAGGCTCAGCTCTAAAACTATTCTCATAGCCATCATATAGCCGATTATGCCTGCTATAGTGTAAATCGTAAAGTCCAATATCTTCCTATGGAATAGGAGCTCGAATGAGACGAGTAATCCCATTATGAAGATTAGACCTAAAAATCTCGAAGTAGCTTTAACACCTGTCTCTTCCAATTTCGTCATACACCCGGTGTTGGGACTGGAGTTTTCTGTAATACGTTATCTATTACTTGATCCGGCGTGATCCCCTCGAATTCTGCCTCGGGTTTTAATATGATCCTATGCCTTAGAACCGGTTTAGCAACGAATTTGATATCATCAGGTATGATATAGTCTCTTCCCTCGATTAAGGCATTCGCCTTGCTGGTGAGGAGTAGGCTTATCATTGCTCTTGGAGAGCCGCCGAGCCTTACGTGGGGGTGTTTACGAGTGGCTTCGACAAGGTCTATTATGTATGTGATAAGCTCATCGCTTATCCTTACTTGCTTTATCATGTTTTTAATCCTATGGATTTTTGGAGTGTATGTGGTCTATGTTGTTTACGGTTTTTAACGGAAATTTATTGCTTAGTGTCATATACCAT
>JALWQP010000152.1 GCA_027083045.1 Desulfurococcales archaeon | reverse complement strand
GCTTGAAGGCCTCAAGATCACAGTGATAGGGGTAACAGTAGTATTCGTAATCCTAAGCATACTTGCAGCCATAATGGCTGGCTTCAAGCCCCTATTCTATAAGAGGGCCAAACCAGTGAAGCTGGTTCCAGAGACCAAGGAGAGGGCCGAGAAACCCCTAAAGGCTAAGCCGACGGAGGAAAAGCTTGTCCTGCCACCCGGCCTTTCGTCTGAAGAGATAAGCATCCTTACAGCAGCAGTACTCGGCTTCCTCGAGTACAAGAGGAAGAAGCTAGAAAAGATCGAGGTATTTAGGGAACTCCCAGGCCTCGAGAATATATTACACGTTGCAGGGTTAGCGTTCAAGGCGAAATTAAGAATCAGCGTTGGAGGCGTTGAAAAACTTGTCGAGATCGAGGAGGTGCCAGGAGGCTTTATAGTAAGGTATAGGGGTAAGGAGTACAGGGTGGGATTAAAGATCTAATAATTTCCTCATGGTAGAAGAGAACTAAAATAAAATAATTTGGTAGCGGGGCACAGAATACTTACGGCTTTAATCTCATGTATAGTTTATTAATAACGATACGGTCTGGTGGTAGGTTTTACCTGCTATTGTGATATACGTTATCTTGTCTTCGTACATAAATGTGAACACGATCACGAATTCATCGTTCGAATTAGCCTTCATTGTCACCGTGTAGCCCATTTCTATATACATTGAGCTCATTTTATCTAGGCTATAATTCCCGGGAACGATCTCAGTCTTAACGATGTACTCAACATACATCTTACCATTACTGCTTGAAACCATACGGGCTAATTTTGCTCCTCCAAATATCTCTGTCAATACCTTTTTCGTATCTATTACGATTTTATTGTATGGTTCACGATCAGGTGGGTTAATCTCTTTTACATTGTCGAAGGGATTAGACTTGTTTGTCCTGGTTTCATTTGATGTGTAATCAGAAATTGTAGTTGTCTTTATATCAGTTATTAGTGAGACTCCTCTTATTCCTCGCCATTCACCATGATCTTCACCATTGGAGAAGCTCCATATACCCTGAAGCTCACCATTAACTATTCTCCCAGTAATATTCATCTCGAGAGCTGGTATGTAGATGTGTATCCTCTCGCCTGAAACAAGAACTGTTATTGGGACCTTTTGTCCGTGGGTTGAGTACGGACCATTTGTTATTAGTTCTCCTATGTAATGATTCCTCTCATTTTTTGTTAATGTAAACATCCATTCCCCGCTCCCGGATCTGCTACTATAACTTCCATGCCAAGACCCTGACAATTCAGTACTCGTGCCGGTTGGTGAGGTTCCACTGTTATTGGTCGTTGAGGCTATGTTATTACTGTTTTTATCAACGTATGTTCCTGGTTGTGCGTTGTAAGCAAGTAAGCTTATGGCTACTGCGGCCAGGATCGCTCCCGCCAATAATATGTAGAGTGTAATTCTACCTCCTATCATATAATACACCTTTTCTTCTAATCATAGCCTATTTCCCGAATGTTATAAAGGATAATGTATTGTTTGTACTTGTAATCCTAGGGTCAATATGTTTTTATAGGGTTTTTAATTAAGTTTAATTAAGGGACGATTAATTAAAAGTAATTAAAGGGACAAAAAATGACCGTAACAATAGTTGTAGAGAACGGCTCAAGAAAAAAGATAGAAGAACTCCGGCGCTACGCGGAGAAAATAGGCTTAGAGCTAAGGACTATAAAGGACGACGGCGGCATGAGGATTACTGTAAAACCACAGGAGAACAGCAAACGTAGCCTTATCAAAGCAATATCATATAGGTTCTATCAGTCATTTGTAATATCCCCACTGATCATATGGGTGTTAACGGGAAACCCTGTTCTAGGACTTAAGTTTGGTGCACTAGAAGTCCTGGTCAAGATACCAGCATACTACTTGTTCGAGAGGATATGGGCTAGAATAAGGTATGGCTATAAGAAATAATTACCTCAATCCTCCTCAGCAACTAATGCTTCGAGGCTCTTCTCGGTCTTAGGATCAAATAACACTACCTTCGCAAGTGATGGACAAAGACATACCTCTTGGTCATCGGTCAGCACGAGTGTTCTGGGCACTATTGCTTTAACTAGTTCCCCGCCAAGGTCAGCGACGACTATGTATTCTCTCCCCATGGGCTCAACAGCGTAGACCCTCCCCTTAACGCACTCGTTCCTATCCCTGCATTCCGGTATTATCATCGTGTCCTCGGGACGGAACCCGACTACTACTTTCCTCCATCCCCCCCTCCTGATTATTTGCTCATAGTGTGTGGGGGCAAAGATTTTCTGGCCTGCAATGACTATGTATAGCTTACCCTTCTCCTCAACTATTTCTCCCTTTACAAAGTTCATGGGCGGGTTGCCCAAGAATCCTCCGACAAATACTGTTGCAGGCTTCGTGTAGACTTGCTCGGGGGTGCCGATCTGTATGATCCTACCATTGTTGATCACGGCTATCCTGTCCGCCATAGCCAGTGCCTCAGCCTGGTCGTGGGTGACATAGATCGTTGTTATCCCCAGTTTCTTCTGCAGTCTCTTGAGCTCAGCTCTAACACTTATTCTTAACTGAGCGTCAAGGTTGGAGAGTGGCTCGTCCAATAATAGTACGTCAGGCTCCTTCACAAGAGCACGGGCTATGGCTACTCTCTGTTGCTGACCGCCGCTGAGTTGCCAAGGATACCTGTTGAGAAGCTTCTCTATTCTAAGCATTCTAGCCGTCTCTAGAACCTTCTTTCTTATCTCGTTCTCCGGCAATTTCTTTATCCTGAGGGGAAAGGCGATGTTGTCGTAAACCCTCATATGAGGGTATAGAGCCCAGTTCTGGAACACGAGCCCTATGTTCCTGTCCTTTGGAGGCAGATTCGTCACGTCGTGGTCATCAAAGAATATCTTGCCCGAGCTCGGCCTATAGATACCCGCTATGAGGTAGAGGGTTGTGGATTTACCGCTCCCGCTCGGCCCTAGGAGGGCCATGAACTCCTTATGGTTCACGGTCAGATTAATGTCCTTGACGCCCACGACACCTGTCCTGAACACCTTGGTCACGTTCACCAGTCTTACGACCACCATTACATGCTCACCCCTTAACACCGGTCGCGCTAATCGTGAAGATGCGCCTCTGGGCGAGGAGGAAGAAGATGATGGTTGGGAGGAGACAGAATGTCCCAGCGGCTGCTACGAGTGGCAGGTAGCTGTACTCGGCGTAG
>JALWQP010000151.1:1350-3217 GCA_027083045.1 Desulfurococcales archaeon | reverse complement strand
CTATAAATAATAGATAGACTGGTATTCTCCTCAGGATGCTCGACAAGGTAGTTCACCGAAGACCTTCGATCAACACCCGTCTTTAACTCGTGATGACAATATATTATGGTTATGTAATAGGATAAATATCATTACTTCCTGCTCATGGAGGGCCGCTTGATCTTGGCCGCCTTTTCAATTACTTCCCTTATTTCATTTAGTCTTCCCTCTTCGACTCTGAAAACGTAGCGTACCCCATCGAACCCGTATATTACAACCACGTCTACAGGCCTAGTTCTCTTCAATGATAATATGCTTGCAACTATGAAGAACGCTATTATAACCATGTATATGTAGAGAATGTACTGGGCTACAGTAGGGCCAAGAGTATAGTGGGCTATGATGAAAATAACTATGAGTGCCGCGAAAACTACGAGGGATATCTTCCTCACCAAGAAGTATGTACTACTGGGGACCCTCATGAGGCCAAGACTGACCTGGTAAGCCTTAATCCTGTATATCCTGCCATTGCTCAGCTCAACATCAACCAATCCCTCACGGGGAACTGCGAGTGAGCGTATTGTTCCGGCAAACCTTGTTTTCTTAACATAATACTGGGTCATACCCTGAAGCACCAACGAGAAAGTGTTACTAGTAGTACAATCATTGTTAGGGTAAATTATTGGTTCTGTTCAATCTCTAGGCTTACCGCTTGACTCTATGTGTCCATCTCGTATGACCACCAGGTAATCCTCAAGCCTAATTGCCTGATCATGATTATGCGTTACGAGAACTATTGTCATCTCATCTCTCAGCCTCTTCAGTACCTCTTCTATCCTATACGTGTTCTCAGGATCAATATTCGCAGTAGGCTCATCAAGCAACAATATCTGAGGCTTAAGGGCAAGTGCTCTCGCAATACATAGCCTCTGCTGCTGACCCCCACTGAGCACATCCGGTTTTTCATCCAACCTATCCTTGACTTCATCCCATAACATAGCCTTCTCTAGAGCCCATCGGACTATTTTGTCTAGGTCATCCTTATTTCTGACCATGTCGTGGAGAACAGGGCCTATAGCAACGTTCTCATAGATGGTCATATGGGGGAACGGGTTAGGGGTTTGTGCCACATAAACTGCTGTTCTACGTAGTTCGTATACATCCCAGTCCATAATGTCCCTACCCAGCACTCTGATCATACCAGTGTATCTAACACCCTCCGTGAGCTCTATCAATCTATTGATCGTTCTCAGCAGTGTAGATTTACCGCTACCGCTGGGACCTATTACGACTGTAATCTTATAAGCTGGTGCACAGAGACTTATATTGTGTAGTATCTGCCTGTTCTTTATCCAGAGATTTAGATTCTCGATCATTACTGCTGGATTCATGGCTTTGAAAACCTCCGAAACACTGCGAATAAGCTGAGATATATCATAAGCAATACAAGACTAGCACCCCAAGCTGCCTCATGGTAGTTCGTGTAGGGTGTAAGCGTGTAAGTGTAGATGAGAAGTGGGACAGCCCCTATAGGCTTGTCGAGTCCCTGGAAATATGTGAACCAGTTACCTCCAATCGTGAACAATAATGGGGCGGTCTCGCCGGATGCCCTCGCTAGCCCTATTAGCATCGCTGTCAATAACCCTCTTCTAGCCTCGCAGCTGAAGACATAAAGTATGGATTTAGCTCTAGATAAGCCGAGGCTGTAGCTCGCAAGCCTTACATCCGCGGGTATGCTTCTAAACGCGTTCTCGACATGTGTGTAGATATAGGGAAGAACCACTATTGCAAGAGCTATCGCTCCCGCCCATGCGGAGAAATCCCCTGTCGGCACAACTAGTAAACTGTAAACCAGGACGCCTATGAGGATCGTTGGTATCTCTAAAAG
>JALWQP010000151.1:0-1340 GCA_027083045.1 Desulfurococcales archaeon | reverse complement strand
GCCCTATCCCACCGGGACTGCTGGATAAAGGGCTTGACGGTAAGCCATAGAAGAAGCTGGGCCCGACTGACAATATGGTTTTCCCGCCGTTCACCACTATGGCTGTCATTATGACGAATAATGGAGCAATCCCGGCCATAGCGAATACGAATACCATTATCTTGAACAATTTATCCTTGAAATACCTGTGCCTAGACACTGGTCCTCCACCTCCTCATGAGATAAAGTCCTGCGCTACTCGTGATCACCCCTAGGAGAAGGAGAAATAAACCGCCCGCGTATAGGGCGCTCGTCATGTAGACGTAGAAACCCGAGTTACCGAACTGGTCCGCGATAAGAGATGAGATGGTGTACCCTGGTGTGAAGAGGCACTCGGGTATATTATAAGTATTGCCTATCGTTAGAGAAACCGCTATCGTTTCTCCCGCAGCTCTTCCCAGACTTAATAGTACTGACGCTATTATCACAGGCCTCATAAGCCTTAATAGGATTTTTAAGGTTTCATACTTGGTCATGCCTAGACTATAGCAAGCCTCTCTGATCTTTCCTGGGATCTGTCTTAATCCATCAAGTATAAGGCCAACCATATATGGCATGATCATGATTCCAAGAATTATTCCGGCAGTAAAGACTGTGTAAGGTGATTCAGGCATACACCCGAATATCGGGATGAACCAAAGTGCTTTATGTAATGGGATCATCAAATAGGATTTTAGATGGTCTGCAAAGAAGAGGGACGCCCACATACCATAAAGGACTGTGGGTAGACCGGCCATAACCTCTACAATGGTCTCCATGATGCTTTTCAAACCAGCGGGGAGATACTCCTCGATCATTATGGCCAACGATAGTCCTGGAGGAAATGATATCATTATTGCTAGGAATGAAACCTCTAGAGTACCAATAATAGGGGCGAGAAGACCATATGCCTCACCCTCCGGGTTATTTTCCACAGGCCTCCACGTGCTCGAAGTATAAACCATTAATCCCTCATGTAGAAAAATTGGGAAGGAGTTGTATAGTAGTGTTAATACGAATATAATAAATATTGCCACGACGATAGCTCCAAATGGTAATAACGCTAGGAAGAATAACCTGTCTCCCTTCATAGGGGGTTCATCCCCCGCTTTTTATGAGTTTGACAGCTCTGACAACAATCTCCTTTACCGGGCCGGGTAGAGGTGCATAGCCGGGTATTATGTACTTATCGCCTGAACTAACTATCCAAGAGAGAAAATCCCTGATGGCCTCCGCCTTGTGAGGCGGGTATTTTACCCATATAATTATGTGTGTGAAACAAGTGATCGGATAAGATAGTCTCCTTATCCGATCACTTGTTT
>JALWQP010000150.1 GCA_027083045.1 Desulfurococcales archaeon | reverse complement strand
GCGTATATTACGCACACTCTTCTGGCTAGCATGGCCGATAATAATCGCGAATATCGTCAATACATCATACAATATAGTGGATGCTTACTGGCTAGGCAAACTCGGGAGACAAGCATTTGGAGCACCAACTGTCTCGTTCCCCCTAGTGATGCTATTCTACAGCCTTGGAATGGGCTTCGCAATGGCCGGGATATCCCTGATCGCACAGTACATAGGGGCAGGAGACTTTGAATCAGCTAATCGCTCGGCGGGTAACATGCTCGCCTTCATGCTCATGATGTCTGTGGTTCTAAGTACGCTAGGGGTTCTCTTATCCCCGTTTTTCTTACAGCTAATGCATGTCCCGCCAGACATATACCCCTATGCGGTATCTTACCTCAGAGTAATATTTACGGGGATACCGATCAGCTTCATAGGCTTCGCTTTTAACACTATAGCTAATAGTCTGGGAGACACTAGGACCCCGACAATACTCAATGTCATATCATCCGTGACAAACATGGTTCTAGACCCCATATTCATCTTCGGCTGGCTCGGCCTACCAATGCTGGGAGTTGTAGGCGCGGCCGTGGCAACCATACTCTCAAGGACAATAGTATCATTCGCAGGGCTCAGACTCCTGACACGGGGATATCACGGATTAAAGATAACCATGAAGGACCTTAGAATAGAGAAATGGTGGTTAAAGAAGGTCGTCAGCATAGGAGCCCCTATGGCTATCCAGAGATCGTCTAATTCTCTAGGATTCACCATAATGATGAGCTTGGTATCGGTGTATGGCTCAGCAGTAGTGGCAGCCTACGGTGTAGCTAATCGTATCATAAACATTATGAGCTCATTCACATGGGGTCTAAACAGAGCGACATCCGTCATGATTGGGCAGAACATAGGGGCCGAGAAATACGATAGGGCTAAGAAAATAGCTGCCACAACAATGACAATAATATTTCTCCTCTTGGGAACAGGCGCAATACTGATATACTTGCTCAGACAACCGCTCGTTGCATTCTTCATAGCAGACCCGAAAGTCGTATCGGTGGGTAGTAGGTTAATCAGTATATTTATATGGAGTATACCGTTCTTCGGCTTGTTCGCAATAGGAGGAGCAATTGCTAGTGGTTCGGGCCATACCAAGTTCTTCGCAGTACTATCGATCATAAGGTTATGGCTGCTCAGAATAGTGTTATCCTACATACTAGCACTATGGCTCATGCTGGGCCCCGACGGCATATGGATAGCTATGGCTATAAGCAATGCTGTTGTCGGAATTATAACCGTAGGATGGGTGTTGTCGGGCAGATGGGCTAAGAGGGTAGTAGAACTAGGAGCTATTCCTCCTGAGCCCGAATAGCTCGGGTATCTCGTTAACATCTATCTTCTTATACCTCTCAAGGCTCCCTACATCGTACCACGGTCCCTCGTAGATGTATGCCTTCACATTCTGGCCATTCTTTATCATGTATGGTATGAGCTCACCCATAATATCGAATCTTGTACCAAGGGATTTCCCGGCTTCCCCCAGGACACGCGTCTTTAGGCTCAGAATACCTATCGTTGCGTGAATGTTTAGCTCAGGCTTCTCACGCATCTCAACAACGTTGTTCTTCTCGTCGAGCTTGGCGATACCAACGGGTACTCTGTACCTATCCGTTATGACGAGTACAGCATCTGCCTCGGTCTCCTCATGGAACTCAAGTATTTCTTTGATGGGGACTGGGGCTAGTATGTCTCCATACCATATGAACGCTGTATCGTCGAGGAGGCCTTCAAGGAAGGCTTTTAGTAGGGCTCCACCCGTATTAGTATATTTCTCATCATCTATACAGTACCTTATCCTCGCACCATACCTTGAACCATCTCCGAAGTAGTTGGCTATATATCTCCATTTGTAGTTGACAAGGAGGACTATGTTCTTGACCCCATGCTTAACCATCCACTCGACAATGTATTCTAGAACAGGCTTCTCGGGCCAACCGATAGGTATCATGGGCTTAGGAACGATCTCGGTATAAGGCCTAAACCTCTTACCCTCACCACCTGCAAGAATAACGCCCGTCACACCCAACAGCCACACCCATAGCCAGGAATATGTCCTGCATTAAATAATATTTTGAGGAATACAATTATATTATATTGTGAGTAGTGCCTCAATCACCAGTCTATTACTTAGGATTGTTCTTCCTGAACTTCTCCCGGTGCTCTCTCCTGAAAACCCATTTAATACCGTATCGTTTCTTGAAAAACAACTTGACACTGTTCTTGATTAGAGTGAAGATTGGGTGTCTGATCTCCTGATCGGATCTGTGTAGTGCACCAGTAGGGCACGCCTGGACACATAGATAGCATTGTCGGCATTTCTCTGGGTGAGCCATGAAAGGTCTAAGTCTTACTTTGGGCTTTCCGCCGAACATGGGAGATATCATTGATACAACCTCCCATATCTCATAGCCGTATGGACATACACTAATACATTCTTCGCCCCCGCCACAAATAGGGTAATAGATCGTTAGTGGGGCATTGTTTTTCATTAACTCGTAGTAATGGTACCAGTTGCGCGGTCCTTTCTCCATGGTAATCCCAACCTCGCTTGTTTCAGCAATTGCTTCATATAGATGCACCGTTATAACAATGTTGGCAACCAATATACAGACAAATTGTGATAAGTGATCGGTTTAATAGAAAATGTTAAACATCGAATAGCCTATTATACGAATTGATCTAATAAAACAAAGGTATGTTCTTCATTTATGTGTTTTCTTCTCAAGAAGATCCGTTATGGCCTGCCTGAACCTCTTGCCTCCATCAGATACTGCTTCGCGGCTCGTGGCGAAGCTAAACCTTACGAAGTCCTTGCCAGCCTTGTCAGGGAATACCCCTCCCGGCAATACGATCAGGTAGTAGTTGTTAATTATATAGTCGACTATCTCCTCTGTAGAGAGCCCTGTTTCTTCTTCGACCTGCTTAACTCTTGGGAACAGGTAGTACGCGCCCTTACTGAGATGAACCTCTACGCCGGGAGTCCTGGAGATTTCCTCGTAGAGTATCCGCCTCATCTCCGCATAGCGTTTTGAGAGCTTTCTCACCCATTTCCATACCTCGGGGTCCTTGAGTGCCCGTACAGCTGCTTTCTGCGCGAAGCTCACTGGGCATCCCCAGACGCTGACCGCGATCTTGCTGAGAAGCCTCGCCACCTCTTTCCTAACAACCACGTATCCAAGCCTCCAGCCCGTCATACTGAATGTTTTGCTGAAACCATTCGTGTATACC
>JALWQP010000149.1:7381-12796 GCA_027083045.1 Desulfurococcales archaeon | reverse complement strand
GAGGTAAAGAATGTAAGGCCTGAAGAACTTGAGTCATTAAAGCCCCAAGTCTCCGAGGAAAGTGTTGTGGGAGGTGAAGAAGTGAATGAAGCCTGACGAGATAAGGAGGATGAGCCCTGAAGAAAGACTACGGAGACTAAATGAGCTCAGACTGGAACTGATAAAGCTGAGGCTTCAATCAAAAGTCGGTACACTAACCAATACGTCCCGTATAAGGAATATTAGGAGGGATATCGCCCGTATACTAACCATAATGCGTGAAGAAGAACTTGGGATCAAGAGGTAACTAGAAGTTTTTAGAAATGAAGATAACAAGGAAGAATATATATTTTCACGAACTAATCGGTCTAAAAATAATTGTTCTCGACTATCCTGACCCTAGTCTGGTAGGCTTGAGTGGAAGAATAATCGATGAAACGCGTAAGACCCTATTGATAGAAACATCTAAAAAACGCATAATACGTTTACTTAAACAAAAGGGAGTATTCGAAATAACTCTCCCAACGGGGGAGAAAGTAATAATTAGGGGGTCTCAGATTTTAGCTAGACCGGAAGATAGGTTAAAGAATATGATTAAGTAGGTGGGGAAGAAGAGTGACTAAGGCAAGAAATATTGGTATACCAGGCATAGAGCCTCCCGAGAATGAGTGCAATGACCCGAAATGCCCGTGGCATGGACATATTAAGGTTCGTGGCATGATATTCAGGGGGGTAGTTGTTAGTGCTAAGATGCAGAAAACAGTTGTGGTAAGACATGATTACTATCATTATGTTAAGAAATACAAGCGATATGAGAAAAGACACACACTGATACACGCGCATAATCCTCCCTGTATCAACGCGAAGGAGGGAGACGAAGTTATCGTTGGAGAGACAAGACCTCTAGCCAAAACTGTTTCCTTCGTTGTTCTAGGAGTAGTTAAGAGGGCAGGTGGTAAGTAATGCCGAAGGGGAGAAAAGGCAGGCCGGTCAAGTCGCGTAGAAGGATCAATACCGGGCTACAAGTAGGATCATACGTTAAGGTGGCGGACAATAGTGGAGCCAAAGAAGTAAAGATCATTGGAGTACCCGGCTATAAGGGCAGGCTCAGGAGGATACCACCGGCGGGAGTCGGTGACCTAGTTGTTGTCACTGTTAAGAAAGGCGTGCCGGAGATGCGTAAACAGGTAGTTAAGGCTATAATTGTGCGCCAGAGAAGACCTTTTAGAAGACATGATGGTACATGGGTTGCCTTCGAGGACAATGCCGTAGTCATTGTGACGCCTGAAGGCTCTCCTAAGGGCAGTGAGATAAGAGGCCCCATTGCGCGAGAGGCAGCAGAGAGGTGGCCTCAGATAGCAAATATCGCGACCATGATCATCTAGAGGTGGAAAATATGGTACTCACATCTTCTGCAAAGCCGAATAAGCAGAGGAAAGCACTATACGATGCACCGCTTCATCTTCGCCGCAAACTAATGACTGCACCCCTTAGCCGCGAGCTAAGGGAAAAATATGGTATAAGAAGGCTCCCGGTAAGGAAGGGTGATGTAGTAAGGATAATGCGTGGTAACTGGAAAGGCCATGAAGGCAAAGTGGTCCGAGTTGATCTGAGGAAGGTAAGAATATATATTGAAGGAGTACAGATGAAAAAGGCTGACCAAACACCGGTCTACTATCCAATACATCCTAGTAAAGTAATGATCATTAAACTCGATCTAAGTGATAAATGGAGGAAAGAAATAATCGAGCGAAAGAAGTCTTTAAAAGAGCAAGTAGAAGTTGAAGAAACACCAGCCGAGCAACCAAAAGAAAAAGAAGGTGAGAAGTAATGGCTAGAATGGGTGGAAAAAGACATTTAAAGGCTTTAGCAGCGCCTAGATTTTGGCCTATACTGAGGAAGGAGTATAAGTGGGCTGTTAAGCCCTCACCAGGACCGCATCCAATAGGCTTCTCACTACCATTACTCATAATTGTCAGAGACATATTCAAGTACGCCAAAACAGCGCGTGAAGCCAGGAAATTAATTGCTGAAGGGCACTTCAAGGTAGATGGCAAGGTTAGGAAGAACTATAAGTTCCCAGTAGGCATCATGGATGTCATCGAGGTAGTAGACACACAGGAATACTACAGGGTCATACCTGTACCAGTCAAAGTCCTGGGTCTACACAGTATAGAAAAGGAGGAGGCGATATTTAAACTGTGCAGAATAGAGAACAAAACCACGGTTAAGGGCGGACACATACAGCTAAACCTGCATGATGGCAGGAATGTTCTGATCAGAGTAAGTGATCCCACTAATCCCGTCGAAGACATCTATTCTACCCTAGGCACACTCAAGCTAGGAATACCCGAGCAAGAGATAATGGGATACATTCCCCTTGAGGAAGGCGTAATAGCGATCATTAGCGGTGGTAGAAACGTTGGAAGAGTAGGTAGAATTGTTGAGATAAGAAAAGGTGTCAGGAGACATAGGAGCATCGTGACGCTTGAAGACAAGCATGGAAACAAATTCCAGACAAGTCTGTCATACATATTCCCAATTGGTAAAGAAGAACCATTGATCAGCCTACCCGAGGGTGTATGGTAATGGCGATAACAGACTACGTGCCAAACATAGACGAGATCCTAGAGAGATGGAACAGTAATCCTATGATAAGGCCCAGAATAGCCAAGGTTACCGTAAACATATCCGTAGGAGCAGCTACAGAGAGACTAGGGAAAGCTATGAAGGTTCTAGAGGAAATTACAGGACAAAAACCTGTACCCCGCAAGGCAAGGAGGACAATCAAGGATTTCGGCATACGTAAGGGAGAAAACATAGCTGCCAAAGTCACCCTTAGGGGCGAGAAAGCAGTAGCATTCCTCCGAAAAGCATTCGAAGCCATAGGATACAAGATCAAGGCCTCCAGCTTCGACGACTATGGTAATGTAAGCTTCGGGATAACGGAGCACATCACTATTCCCGGCGTAAAATATGATCCTGAGATAGGAGTCTTCGGTATGGATGTAGCTATAACTCTCGAGAGACCCGGCTACCGGATCCTTAGAAGAAAGAGATGTAGGAAGAAACACATACCTAGAAGGCACCGTGTGTCTCGTGAAGAAGCAATGCTTTACCTTAATAAGGAGTTTGGTGTTGAAATAATTTAAGCCTGATAGGTGATTAGGATGGGCAAGTACAGGGCGCCGAAAATCCACAAATATGGGAAGGGATCAAGGAAGTGCCAGAGATGCGGTACTCGAGATGCTGTAATACAGGCCTACGGCTTATATCTCTGCAGACAGTGTTTCCGCGAAATAGCCCCTGCTCTAGGATTTAAGAAGTATAGCTGAGGGTGAGAACAATGGTCATGCTCGACACGCTCGCTAATGCTTTAGCTGCTATCCAGAACGCCGAAATGAGGGCTAAGTCTGAAGTGCTGATCTGGCCTGCATCAAAACTAATAATCAATGTATTGAAGGTTATGCAGAGAGGAGGATATATCGGCGAATTCGAGTATATTGATGATGGTAGATGGGGCAAGATAAAGGTACAGCTACTAGGGAGAATCAATAAAGTCGGTGTAATCAAGCCGAGGTTCTCTGTTAAATACAGGGATCTAGAGAAAATGCCTCACTGGCTCCGCGAATATCTGCCAGCATACAATATTGGTCTTCTCATATTATCAACACCCTACGGTGTAATGTCCCATAAAGAAGCTATTGAGAAGAAAACAGGCGGTGTGCTACTAGCTTTCGTCTACTAGGGGAGGTGGCCAGTATGGTTAAGGAGGTCCATGTGGTCGAGGAAGTAGAGATTCCAGAGAATGTAAATGTTACAATAGACGGATTGCGAGTGGTTGTAGAAGGGCCCAAGGGTAGACTTGAAAGAGACTTCTCACATGCAAAAGAAGTGAAAATATCTAAAAAAGACAACAAGGTTATTGTTGAAACATTCTTTGCAAATAGGAAAAAGAAGGCATTAGTAGGAACAATAGCTTCTCATATCGAAAACATGATTAAAGGTGTTACCAAGGGATATAGGTACAAGCTTAAAGTGATATATTCACACTTCCCAATAACTGTCGAAGTTGATAATTCCAATAGAATAGTTAGAATAAAGAACTTTCTGGGCGAGAGATCCGATAGAATAGCAAAGATAATAGGAGATGATGTCAAGGTTACCGTTAAAGGAGAAGATGTGATCGTTGAGGGTATTGATATCGAACATGTTGGCCAGACTGCAGCTAATATTGAGCTTGCAACTAAAATTAAGGATAAGGACAGGCGTGTTTTCGCCGATGGAATATACATTTATGATTGGGGTGACGAAGAATGACCGATGATATAGAGAAACTATTAGAGTTAAGGAAGAAGCTCAAATCAAAGAAGCCCGACTTCTACAGGCATCTATGGTGGAAGAAGCCAAAGTTCAAGAACGAGCCGAAATGGCGTAAGCCTAAGGGAACCGATAACAAGATGAGGTTGAAGAAGAAGGGGTATCCGCCTTTAGTACAGGTGGGCTACAGGTCGCCGAGGCTGGTCAGAGGGCTGCATCCATCGGGAAAAATACCTGTGGTAATACATAATGTTAAAGAACTCGAGCAACTTGATCCTGACAAGTACATAGTCTATATTGGTAGGACGGTTGGTTTGAGGAAGAAGATCGAGATAATGAAATATGCTATCAATAAGGGATTTAAAGTCGCTAATCCCATACCCCTAACGACCAGCAGGTCGGAGGTTGAGGAGCAGTGACAGATCTAAGTCTACAGAAGAGATTGGCAGCAGAAGTATTGGGGGTAGGAGAATCCAGGATATGGATCGATCCAAACTACATCGATGAAGTAGCCGACGTTATCACAAGGCAGGAGATAAGAAAGCTGATCAAAGACCGTGTTATTCAGGTAAAGCCTGTACATAAGAACAGCAGAGGTAGATGGAGGAAGAGACACGAGCAGAGAAAGAAGGGGCGTAGAAGAGGCTATGGTAAGAGGAAGGGAGCAAAAACAGCACGGCTGGACAAGAAAGAGGTTTGGGTGCACAAGATCAGAAAGATCAGGAGGTATTTAAGATATCTGAGAAACCATGGCATCATTGATCGTAGAACCTATCGTAGACTATACATGCTGGCAAAAGGTGGAACATTCCATAGCCTTGCTTCACTTAAACATTATATGAAAGAAAAAGGTATTCTCAAAGAAGTAAGGTGATCCTGTCATGGCTAGAGGTCCACGATACAAGGTACCCAGACGAAGGAGAAGAGAAGGTAAAACCAATTACTATAAACGCTACAGAATGATACTATCAGGCCATCCACGCTTCGTAGTCAGAAAAACCCTCAAGCACATAATAGTTCAAGTCGTGATCGCAAAGCCTGAGGGAGACGTAACAATCGCTGCAGCACACTCGCGCGAACTTGCTAAAAAGTATGGATGGCTAGGAGGACTTGGAA
>JALWQP010000149.1:6842-7371 GCA_027083045.1 Desulfurococcales archaeon | reverse complement strand
CTGGCGGCTCTGAGAGCACTTAAGGCCGGAATAAAGTATGCTATCCCCGATATTGGGCTACACGCCCCCACCAGGGGAGCCAAGGTGTTCGCGGCTATTAAGGCGGCAAATGACGTAGGGCTAGAAGTCCCGATGGGCGATGGTATTGCTCCCTCCGAGGGGCGTATCCGCGGGGAGCACATAGCCTCCTGGGCCAAGAAGCTCCAGGAGGCAGATCCTGAGGCTTACAATAGGTTCTTCTCCCAATATATTGCGAGAGGGTTTGATCCCTTGCAGCTCCCCGCGCATTTTGATGAGGTCAAGGCCAAGATTCTCAACGAGTATGGTGTTAGCTTAGGAGGTGTTTGAACATGCCTATGAATGCAGTAGATAGAGAAGCTCTCGAGTCCTGGGTGCCAAGGACAAGAGTGGGTAAAATGGTCGTTGAAGGTAAGATCACTAGTCTTAAGGACATCTTCGACAACAACCTCCCACTGCTTGAACCCGAAATAGTGGATTACCTGCTCCCCGATCTTAAATACGAGAGGAT
>JALWQP010000149.1:0-6832 GCA_027083045.1 Desulfurococcales archaeon | reverse complement strand
ATGTAGGCATCGTGCAGAAGGTGACTGATGCAGGTAGAGTAAGCAGGTTCAGAGTAGTAGTCGTTATTGGAAACGGTGACGGCTTCGTGGGCGTAGGTGCCGGGAAAGCCAGACAATACTTAGTAGCACTTAGAAAAGCGTTGAGGAACGCAAAGCTCAATATAACGCCTGTGAGAAGAGGATGTGGGAGCTGGGAGTGCCGTTGTGGAGAACCACACAGTGTTCCCTTCGTGGTAAGAGGTAAAAGCGGAAGTGTAGTCGTAACACTGAAACCAGCGCCGAAGGGAACAGGACTAGTCGCCGGAGATGTTGCGAAAGCAGTGCTGAGGATGGCCGGCGTAAAAGATGTGTGGACAGAAACACTTGGAGAAACAAGAACGACGCTTAACTTCGCTAAAGCAGTTGTTGAGGCGCTACGTAACACCTACAAGTTCGTAACACCCGTTGACTGGTTGAAGGCTTGATGAAGGTGTTGGGAATGGTGAAACTCTACGCGATCATAAGGATTAGGGGTAGAGTCGACGTTCCACCTGATGTTAAGTATACTTTGAAACTATTAAGGCTTCATAAGAAATTCCATATGGTGATATACCCGGCCGACCAGCCTGGATTAGAAGGGATGTTGCGGAAGGTCAAGGATTGGGTTACATGGGGAGAAATAAACTATGATACATTAGTAGAACTGCTCAGAAAACGTGGACGAACAATAGGTAATAAGCCATTGACTGACGAGTATGTAGAGACAAGGCTAAAGAACTTAGGCATCTATGGTGGAATATCCGGCCTAGCTAAGGCTCTACTCGATGGGAAAGTCAAACTACACAAGCTAGATGGTATCAAGCCAGTGTTTAGGCTTCATCCGCCAAGAGGAGGATTTAAGAAAAGCACTAAGCGCCCCTACAATGATGGCGGCGAGCTAGGATATCGTGGTGAAGCAATAAATGAGCTCATAAAGAGAATGCTCTAAGGAGGTGGTACTCATGGTTGTTAGAAAAAGGAAGAAGAGCCGCAAGCTTCGTGGGAGAACTCGTACAATGGGATGGGGAAGAATAGGTCAGCACAGGAAAAGCGGATCTAGAGGAGGCTTCGGCGCTGTTGGGATGCACAAACATAAATGGATGTGGGTGCTAAAATACGCGAGGAACTGGTACGGTAAACACGGCTTCACTAGGCCACCGGAACTAGTTCCGGAAATAGTGGCGATTAATGTGGGAGAACTTGATGAGCTAGCCAAGTTTCTATTATCAAAGAACCTTGCATACAGGGAAGATAACAAGATAGTGATAGATGTTGCGAGTATGGGATACAATAAGGTCCTTGGATCAGGCAAAGTTACGTTACCGTTAAAGATAATCACTAGATCGATAACCGAGAAGGCCAGGAAGAAAATAGAGGAAGCGGGCGGAGAAGTAGTTGTCATCAAGGAGCAATAACTTGGTTTTATTTACTAGGCAATATTTTCAATACATTTAGGAATGTATTTATCCCGGTTACCATGTATTTTTAGGGTCAAGAGAAGTAATGTCCCTATGATCCGGAAACACGAGCGTGGTTTCAATGGGCGTATTGGACGCGCTTGCGAAGATGGCGTACTATATACCTTCGGTTGAAAAGCCTAAGGCTAAACCCGGCCTGTATGAGAGGTTGTTATGGACTGCCATAGCCCTCGTTATTTACGTTATAATGGCAAATACCCCCTTATACGGAATACAGATCACGGGTGCTTCTAATGTCCAGCAATTACTCCTAGTATCGATAATATTTGCGTCCCGTAGAGGAACGCTGATGGAGCTAGGTATTGGTCCTATAGTTACAGCTGGACTGATCATGCAGATCCTTGTCGGGGCTAAGCTCATTAATCTCGATATGTCTAACCCAGAAGATAGAAGGAAATTCACGGCGGCACAAAAGTCGTTCGCGCTAATACTCGCTGCTTTCGAAGCAGCCATGTATGTGTCGGCTTGTAGATACTGGGCTCTTTCGGGCCCCAACCCGATCGCCGACTGTAGTGCTACTGCGTTGCAAAGAGTTATTGTCGGCCTACAGCTATTCTTTGCAACATATATAGTTATATTATTAGACGAGATGATACAGAAGGGGTGGGGACTAGGCTCGGGTGTCTCGCTCTTTATTCTAGCGGGTGTTGCGCAGTACGTGTTTTGGAATCTTCTCAGCCCAATCGTCGTTAGCGGGCAAATAGTTGGTTTTATCCCTTATGCTGTGCAAGTCCTGATGTCTGGAGGCAGTATTAATCAGATAATCATTAGACAGGGCGGTAGAGACCTTGTAGGTCTTATAGTGACCGTATTCATAATACTGGTGCTGGTGTATCTTCAAGGCATAAAAGTAGAGATACCTGTAACGTCGCCGAGACTACGCACGGTAAAATCTAAGGTACCATTAAAGTTTCTCTATGTCACTAACATACCTGTGCTACTAGTCGGCATACTCTACTCGGACGTACTTGTGTTTGCCAGTCTCTCCAGAATGTATCTGCAGGGAGTAGTACCGACGGGAATTGCAGACTTTCTGGCCAAGTATGAAAATGGCAGGCTAGTAGGAGGTCTAGCATATTATCTATCACCGCCCGGAAGCTTATACGCAACACTATCAGATCCTATCAGAGCCTTGGTATACACAGTAACCCTAATGGGATTGGCAACTCTCTTCGGAATAATGTGGGTGGAAATATCAGGACTAAGCGCCTCGGCGCAGGCCGAGCAATTGATAAAGAGCGGCATGGAGATCCCGGGGATAAGGCGTAACCCGAAGATACTGGAGAGAATACTGAGCCGCTACATATTCCCGTTGACTGTGCTTAGCAGCCTAATAGTTGCGGGAATAGCTGCTCTTGGCTCATTGCTCGGCGCCTATGGTACTGGGACGGGATTACTACTAGCCGTTGGTATTGTGCAGCAGTACTACACCATGATAGCCTACGAAAGAACGCTGGAGGCGTACCCGCTACTTAAGAGGCTAATAGGTGAGTAACGACAATTGTTGGTAACAATAACTCTACTAACTGGCGCGGGATTTTCTCTTCTTGCCGCATTAACAATGAAGTTGATAAGCAGAACCAGCTACTTTTCCTGGGCTGTGCATATATTATCAGAGATAAAGTTGCCCGAAAAGCCAAGAACAAAGTCCGACTTCCGAAAAATAAGGAAATACAAACCATTAATAGATAGGGCTAAGAAAAGGATTTTCCTAATGTTCATGCTCCACATACTCATATTCATGTTCACCTATACGGCCAGTATTTATATACTCAATACCTATATTCCTCCGCATGAACAAATAGTGGAAATACCTATATACCTTCCATTCTTATCCATGCTGTCCGAAAACCATTTTGTTACTAACGTATTATTCCTCACGCTGATTGGTTATCTTGCTCCAAGTTATTTGATTATGAGGGCGGTGTATCCTACGACGCGTTAAGTTTAAGAGTTACTAATACTTGGATATAGACACTCTGATATAGAGTTAGAATGGGTGTAACGATAATGCCCAGACCAGCCCACAGGACAAGGAGTAGGAGGAAAGTAATTGTGAGAACCCCTGGTGGAAGAGTAACAATTCACTATGAACCGAGAAAGCCTGGGCCTGCCAGATGTGCTATCTGTGGTAAGCCACTAAACGGTGTTCCGAGAGAGATTCCTAGCGTATTGAAGAAGCTCGCTAAGACCGAGAAGAGGCCGGAAAGGCCTTACGGAGGCTATATATGTCCTAAGTGTCTTTCAAGACTCCTGCGCGACGCAGTACGTGCCACTATTCACTAATAGCATTACATCATTCATATAATGAATGGGCTCCTTTCGATATTGTTCTTGGTAAGCGCTTTTCTCGTCTCCAACGAGTATTTATTATTTGACCTATTGATCATAGAAACCTAGTTGATGCCATACTAGGGTGTCGACAATTGGTTGTGATTGTTGTCAGCGGACCACCGGGTAGCGGCAAGACCACCCAGGCAAAGAAGATAGCCGAGTATTTTGGTCTACGATATCATTCTGCAGGTATGATCTTTAGAAAAATGGCTGAAGAACGTGGAATCAGTATAGAGGAGCTAAGTAGGATTGCTACCGAGGATCCATCGATAGACATAGAGATAGATAGGAGGACATATCTGGAGGCATTGAAAGGAGACGTTGTAATTGATGGACATTTAACTGCTTGGATAATTGCCGATATAGCTGATGTGAGGGTACTTATAACGGCCCCACTAGCAACTAGGATTAAGCGTATTGCCTTGAGGGATGGTAAATCGTTTATGGAAGCATATCATGAGACAGTAATGCGTGAATATCTGCAAAAAATAAGGTTCAGAAAATACTATGGCATAGATATCGATGATCTAAACATATTTGACATAATTGTCAATACGGAGAACCTCGGGATCGATGATACATTCGAAATAGTAAAGACAGCTATAGAGAAAATTTTAAAGAGGAAGCGAAAAGATTAGGGAATGCTAGTTAGGATTAAGTGGTGAGATGGATGCCCGCAATAGAGATCGGACGAATATGTGTAAAGGTTGCTGGAAGAGAAGCGGGAAGGAAATGCGTAATAGTCGATATAATAGATGATAATTTTGTCCTAGTAACAGGGCCTAAGAGCCTAACAGGTGTCAAAAGAAGAAGAGTCAACATCAAGCATATCGAACCCCTGGACAAGGTAATTGATATTAGGCGTGGAGCGTCGGATGAAGAAGTATTAAAAGCCATTGCAGCAACAGGGCTCACCGACTTCATGAAAGAAATTGTTAAGCCGAAGCTTTCCCCCGTGTAAAATCATTATCTGTCTCCAATTCTCCTTATATAGCCAAGAATAATTTGTTATCTCCGGTTAAATACATCACATAGTTATTATCTGAGACAATAGTAATAATTCTGTGGAAAATCAAGTATAATAGTAAATATTGTCACCGTTACAGGGATGGTGAACAAGTATGGGTCTCGCTGAAAAAGGTCTTATCTTCATAGACAAGATAACAACACATGCTGGATTCAAGAACGAATGGATAGTGCTTAGAGAAGATGATACATCGCCTGATTACGGCGTTCTCCCGTATGAGAGGAAGATTGAGGATCATATAAGGAACGGAGTGATTAATCTTGATAAACCACCGGGGCCTACAAGTCATGAAGTAGTAGCTTGGATTAAGAAAATGTTTGGGCTAGAACGCGCTGGTCACGGGGGTACCCTAGAGCCCTAGCCTTGAGGGGCTGGGGCGGGGAAACCCCAAGGTGACCGGCGTACTACCTGTAGCTCTAGCTAATGCTACTAAAGTAATAGGTAATGTAATACATACCGTCAAAGAATATGTAATGGTAGTTCAGCTTCACGGCGATGTCAGAGATAAGGAGCTCGTTGAAGTACTAGAGAATTTCAAGGGAACAATATATCAGAAGCCGCCTCTCAGATCGAGTGTTAAGCGAACTATACGTAAGAGAACGATCTTCGAACTCGAATTACTCGAGCATAATGATCGATATGTCTTGTTGAGAGTCCTTTGTGAGGCTGGCACATATATGCGTAAGCTAGCCCATGATCTAGGCCTATTGTTAGGTGTGGGGGCTCATATGAGGGAGCTCCGCAGAACGAGAACAGGGCCTTACCGGGAAGACGAGACACTTGTTAGAATGCAGGAGGTAAGTGAGGCATTGTATCTCTGGAGGAATGAGGGGGATGAGAGATATCTACGTAAGGTGGTGTTACCTGTGGAAACAGCAATAGTCCATATACCAAAGATAATGATACGTGATACGGCTGTAGACGCAATAGCCCATGGTGCAAACCTCGCTGTCCCGGGCATCGTGAGACTGACCAGGGATGTACAGCCTGGAAAGCTCGTGGCGATCCTCACGCTCAAAGGAGAACTTGTCGCGTTAGGTCAGGCTCTCAAAAGCGCAGAAGAAATTGCCAGGATGAAGAAAGGAATAGTGGTGAAGACTAAACGGGTCTACATGAAGACGGGCGTGTATCCGCCTGTCTGGAGGAAGAATAAATGACACATTATTTTAGACCCAACAAATATAGGCTGGGAAAGAAACAGGTTATCTCGTCCGTCTATAAGGGGGTTACACTAGAATTTGTCACCTATTCTAGCCTATTCTCAGGCAATAAGGTAGATCTAGGCACAAAACTGTTGCTCGAACACGCCATAATCGTTGAGGAGGGCACAGTACTGGATATTGGATGCGGGTACGGAGTCATAGGAATAAGTCTTGCTAAGGCCTATCCTAAGTTGCAGATATACATGGTAGATATAAATCCTGTCGCCGTTAAAATGGCGAAATATAATGCAAGGCTAAATGGTGTCGAGGAACGAGTCAAGGTTCTCCAGGGCAATATCTACGAGCCCGTTAAGGACATGGTATTCGATATGATAATAAGCAATCCCCCAATATCAGCTGGTAAAGAGATTGTCGAAAAAATAATAATTGGAAGTATAGAACACCTAAAGAAAGGAGGATACGCAGAATTCGTCTTAGCAAGAGGGGCAAACTATTATATCAGCAAGCTAAACACGAGAAAGGACATAGAAGTAGTTAAGAACATCTCTCGGAAAGGCTACACAATACTAATATTCCGACGAAAATAGCAAATATAAGCTCAGGGAACAAATCCATATAAACAGGCGCCGGGGTGCCCGAGCGGCCTAAGGGGCTGGCCTTGAGAGCCAGTGGGCCACGGGGCCCGCGCGGGTTCGAATCCCGCCCCCGGCGCCACCATTTCTCCATAACACCTTGTCCGGAGCAAACCAATTCCTCATAAGGTTCTCTTATTAAGAAACCATGTATTGAGTAGTTTAATAAATTGTGTAAAC
>JALWQP010000148.1 GCA_027083045.1 Desulfurococcales archaeon | reverse complement strand
ATCTTGAAGCAGGCCAGAGGTGTAGGTGGATCTGCCGCTAATGTTGCAATAGATATCACCAAACTAGGTGGTAGATCCGGAATAATAGTGAAGCTAGGCCTTGACGATTTCGGAAGAATGGTCGTGGACGAGCTCATGAGGCATGGGGTAGATGTTTCCGGCGTCAGAGTCTGTATTGCAGACACAGGGTTCACCATCGTCATAATAGATAAGACTGGCAGAGTGATTATGTATGGGTTCAAGGGTGCTACCGAGAAACTTGAGCCGAGTGACCTGGATAAAGGTCTGATCAGCAGGGCGAAGTACGTGCACATAGCGAGTCTTAGGCCCGACACAAGCATAGTTGCCGCAAGTATAGCTCATGAAACAGGCGCTACTGTATCATGGGATCCTGGCAGAGTACTGGCTAGGAAAGGGGCTGAGAACCTCAAGGAACTGCTAGAAAGGGTCGATATAATACTGGCGAACAGGTATGAGGCAAAGAGCCTCACCGGCCTCGATGACTATAAGGAGGCGGCCGAAAAACTTCTTGAGTATGGCCCGGAAATAGTTGTTGTTAAGCGTGGTAAGGAGGGTGTATACGTTAAGACTAGGAGAGGCGAGGAATACGAGCTACCAGCATTCGCTGTCGAAAAGGTTGTTGATACCACGGGCGCCGGAGACGCTTTCGCGGCAGGCCTGCTCCTAGGCCTCTCTAGAGGCTATAGCTTGAAGAAAGCCCTCATCTATGCAAATGCTGTTGCTGCACTGAAAGTCTCAAAACTGGGAAGTCATAGTGTCCCTTCCCATGATGAGGTCATAGAGTTCATATGGGATCAAGGCTTATGGTAAATTATAAACCCTAAGCCTCAGTATTTACGAGGATAAGTAATAGGGAAAACCACCCTACTTGATAACGCCCTATCGAGGGCTTCTCTATTCCAGTAGGATTCAAGAATGGGTTTCTATATCCGGAACAGTCCATTATTTAATTAGTATTCGTGGAACTTTTATCCTATTTAATAATAATGTAAACTGTATTATGTGAAATATATTGGACAATATGGGGAAGAGGGAGTGGCCAGCGAAGCAGCCGTAGCTGATCTATTATTGGCGCTCGCAGTTATCATAGTTGTTGCTAAGGTTTTCGAGGAGCTGATCAGCTGGAGGGGCTATCCACCAGTTCTTGGCGACATACTTGCTGGAATAGTCCTGGGGCCAAGCATACTTGATGTTCTGACGCCAAATATTGTTGAGCAACTCGATCTCCTGAAATGGATCGGTATCATTAGTCTCCTATTCTTAGCCGGGATGGAGACGAAGTTCACTGAGTTCATGAAGAGCCTCCACCATAGCTTCTGGATAGCATTCGGCGGAATAATCTCGTCTTTCCTCTTGGGGTACACCGCGGGCCTCCTCCTCGGCTATCCCCAGCCGACATGCTTGTTCCTAGGAGCAGTTCTCACGGCCACTAGTGTTGGTTTGACAGTCAAGGTATTATCAGACATAGGAGCCATAGCTCATCCGATAGCCTCCTCGATACTCGGAGCCGCTGTACTCGATGATGTAGGCGGCCTGATAGTTCTCGGTCTCGCTGTAGCAATGGTAAGTAGCGGCGGTGCACGTATTGAGGACTTATTGGTGACTGCTGGCATCGCAATAACTTTCTATGTTTTCCTCATACTAGCACTTCATAGGGGTAGCGCTGGTATCTGGCGATGGCTAACAAGACTGGGGCACTTACAGGACACTATCATATCGATATTGTTCGCCCTAACACTGATCGTTGCTTGGGCGAGCGTGAAGGTTAATCTAAGCCTCGTTGTCGGCGCCTATGCCGTTGGGCTCGCCTTCAGCGAGGTACGCGGCGCCAGGGCCGTTATCGAGCGTTTCAGCCTTATACCAAACATTTTCTCGAGCATCTTCTTCGTATTATCAGCGGCCATGATCGATATCAAGCCCTACCTCATCCACCTAGAATACATAGTACCAATAATTGTCATCGTAGCTGTAGCGATCATGAGCAAGATACTCGGCTGCGGCATAGCGGCTAAGCTAAGCGGGTTATCCTTCTCGGAATCACTCTTCACAGGCATAGGTATGATCCCGCGCGCGGAAGTGGCATTAGTCATTACTAGCCTTGGCCTAGCATATGGTGTGTTGAACGATGAGATTGTAGCGGGAGTTATTATTTTAATCTATGTGACAAGTATATTGACTCCGATCCTATTGACGAGACTATGGAAAGCTATCTCTGGGCGAAAGAGTTAAAGATAGGGTATTAAACCGAGTCATTTCATGTGAGAGAAGCATTATAGACTGGTGCATGGAAATGGAGTACAAATTCTTAATCGAGGAGGCGAAGAAACATCTAAGATACAGCTACGCGCCATATAGCAATATCCACGTCGCTGCCGCCATATTGACCGACCAAGGATCAATATATTACGGCGTGAACGTCGAGAACTCGAGCTATGGGCTGACAATGTGTGCTGAGAGAAGCGCTGTAGCATCCATGGTTTCTAATGGTGAGAGGAAACCCATAGCGATTGCGATAGTCACCGATCTCGAGCACCCGATACCGCCGTGTGGTGCTTGCCGCCAAGTACTCGCGGAGTTCAATCCCGAGATAACTATAGTGATGCATAGTGTGAAATCAGGAGAAACCAGCGTGGTCAAGTTATCTGATATATTCAGGAACCCGTTCTTGTTGAGGAGCACGGAAAAAGAGGATTAGAACATTCTAGGTCATTATGAAGTCGTCGTATCCGTCCAGCTCGTTTTCATTCTTCTTTTCCTTTACTCCCCTACTATACTTGCTCCACTCTTCGACAGCATCTATATCTGATCCTTTGCTCTTGTGCCTGTGTTTGTCTATCTTAACTATTGCGGGTATAGGTATCATCATTCCGAGGAGAACAGCCTCTCCAACATTGAGGGCTGGAAGCATTTGTAGAAGCTCATTGCTTAGTGTCTCGCTCGCCCTCTGAACATATCTCAGATCCTCCGGAGAAACTAGTTTCAATATTATCTTATTGTTCGTCTGGCTCAGCGCATCCTCATCTATGTTCTTTGGTCTCTGACTCACCAGGGTTAACCCCACGCCGAATTTTCTGCCCTCACGCGCTATGCGCGCCGCAACGCTCTTAGTTAATGTTCTACGGTCACGAGGTATGAGTATATGTGCCTCCTCAATAACTATTAGTATTGGTACAGGATACCCGGATCTCCCGTCGGATGTAACGTATTCTTTCCTCTTAGCCAATAGACTGTTCAGGTAATGGTATGTCACGGCATCCGCTACGTCTTCGTCTACGCTACCTAGTTGTAGCACAT
>JALWQP010000147.1 GCA_027083045.1 Desulfurococcales archaeon | reverse complement strand
TCTCTATTCTTGTTCCCCGGGGAACGTAAACAAATACTCCCGGGGTCTTGGCCGGGTCGAAAACCTTCCTATTTTCCTGCCGCGATATTATCTCGTCTATGATGCCCCTATACTTGTCGACCGCCTGCCTTATATCCATCAGGATGACACCGGACTTCGAGAGGTATGAGGCATACATCCCTGCTAGGAGCTTCTCGTTCAGTATGCTGGCAACATGCCCCTCCATAACAGGTAGTCCTGCCTTAGCAATAATCGATTGTTCATCCAATGTTCCTGCACCGCGGCAGACAAGTTATTACGGGCCATCGTTATTCTCTAGACATGCTCCCCTTATAATGGTAATTATGAAGAAACATATATCCATGGGATTGATAAGTATGCCTATGGGTAAGTGCAGGGTATGTGGCCGAGAAGCCGAGTACTGGGTGCCATGGGCTAACGCTTGGTTTTGCCGCGACCACTTCATAGAGTACTATAATAAGCGTGTCCGGAGGGTCTGGGAGAAGTATTTTCCACGTGGCCACCGCAGGGTATTGATAGCTGTCAGCGGCGGGAAAGATAGTGTGGCGCTTCTATATAGTATTTCAAAGGTACTAGGGGATAGCGGACTACATTACCATGCTCTCTTCATAGACTTGGGTATCCCTAGCTATAGCCGGGAATCATTGAGGATCGTCGAGAAGAATGCTGAGCGCCTAGACATAGAGGTGGAAGTGGCTCGGCTCTCTGATTATGGTTTCACCATGGAGGACGTATACCGCCTCGTCAGGGCGAGGAGGATAAGGAGGCCCATATGCAGTATTTGTGGCATGGTCAAGAGGTACTTAATGAACAGGTATGCTTATGAGCACGGCTACGATCTTATACTGACAGGCCACAACCTTGACGATATGATCGGCTTCACTCTGTCAAGCATTGTCTCTGGCAGGATAGAAGACCTGGTCAAGCTTAAGCCCTACGTGGAGGGCTCAGGAAAGCTCGTGGCTAGGGGGAAGCCTATCCTCTTCATGTATGGTGTTGAGAATAAATGGTATGTCAAGGCCGTCGATGCAGAGATCGTGGGGGCACAGTGCCCATTCAGAGCTGGTGAATCATCGATTAATATCGAGCTTAGAGACACCGTTCTAGCCGCTGACAAGAGACACCCTGGCCTAGCCATATTGATGGCACGGAACATCGTGGATAAGCTCATACCGAGGATAAAGGCTCCCGAGAAGAAGCTTAGGAGTTGTAGCGTGTGCGGGTACCCCTCGAGTACCGATCCATGTGGCTTCTGCAGGCTTAGAGAAAGAGTCTCTGCACTGCTATCCTCCCAAGAATAGGATCCCGGCTACTATCGCCATGCTCGCCATGGTCAGCACGAAGGTTGTGCTAGCTGTGAACTCGGGTTTCCAGCCATAGATTCTCGCGATCACAGTGTTGAATACCGCCGGAGGCATTATGCTTAGAACCATTATTTCTGCCTGGTAGAGGCTCGGCATGAGAAACACATGTAGGAGAGCATAGTGAATCAGGGGGGATGCCAGAAACCTCCAGAACGTTACTGTCAGGAACTGGGGCTTGTAGACAAAGATATACTTCATGGTCAACGGTATCGTGTAGCCGAGTATGAATATTGCTCCATAGCTGAGCATGCTATGTGTTGGGGCGAGAATAGGTGCTAGGTAAGGATAGATCGATGAGATGCCATAGTGAATCAGTACACCGCAAGCGAAACCATAGATTATGGGTAGCTTCAATATCTTTACAACGAGGTTTTCACCTCTTCTCCCAATTAGTCCCGGGACGAGTACGTTGAAGATGAACGTTATGAGAGAGTAGGTCGCCGCCGCATCGATGTTCCCGTAGAGGAGCAGGAGCACGGGGAAGCCGAGGAACACGTTGTTTTGGAAAGTACTGATTATTATTGAGCCATAACGTACCTCCGGCTCTCCCTTCAGGGTCGGGATTTTGAAGAGTACTGCGAAGCTTACGAGTATGTATATGAGGCATGTCAGTGCTATCGATAGGTCAGCAACAACTATCCCTCTCCGAGCGAAAATATCGAAATATACTGCTGGTAGGAGGATATAGTAAATGAACTTATTGAACAAATGCACAGCTTGGTCGACAAGCTTGTACTTGCCAAGAACACTATGCACCAGCATACCTAGGCCCATGAATCCGAAGAGGAGTATCATTGTCAGCACTGGCTCCAAGAATACATCACCGTTTTCGTTATGACGGTGTTTTACCACATAAATACATTACTTGAGAACATAGAATCTATTGAGACTAAACAAGGAATTATCGAGACACAAAAAACCTTATATAAATATATGAGGAGAACACGAACTCCCTTATTGCTTCTGTTCTTCACCCTCACCTTTCGGCCTGGGTTTTCTACCCTTCTTGCCCTT
The DNA here is from genome assembly GCA_027083045.1 of Desulfurococcales archaeon. Taxonomy (GTDB): domain Archaea; phylum Thermoproteota; class Thermoprotei_A; order Sulfolobales; family Desulfurococcaceae; genus JAADCY01. The sequence continues at coordinate 952 of JALWQP010000147.1, read as the reverse complement.
GCCTTTGGCCATGACTAGCCCCTCGCCGCCCATTGTTTGGGCGACCATCTATCTGTGTATGTTTGGTTGGATATTGTTTATCCTCGCACCGGGTGATGATAATTTAACGGTACTTGCCAATGATGATCACGTAGTAGTGGATGAGACAATATCATCAGTAGTATTTTAAACCAGGCCCTACTGGTTGAAGCCAACGATCCGTTCGAGAGATAATATTTTGGGGTTGTCGGGCATTGATGTTCCATGCAGATCGCTCGTTGATCCAAGGATAATTGTTATCGCTGTTATACGTGCTTGGAGCCTATAGTGTATGAGCCTATTGAGAGCCTCAATCACTTGTTTATCCGGGTTCTCGACAAGCACGACTGTCTTGCTGCCCTTAGGGAGACACGTTCTTGGAAGATATATCAGCGATGGGTATCCATGACCGTCGATGAAGTGCTCGACAGCGTAAACCTGTGATCTACAGAGCTTAGTGCTTGATGCGACACATAGTTTCTTCTTTAAGAGCCTTGACAACGATATACCTATCCCCATGAGCTTCTCTGGATAAACCACTATTGCGTCGGGCTTTAAGAACTGCAGCTTCTCGTAGAGGAGGAAGCCCGCGAGGTCACAGTATCCTGTCCGCCAATAACTCCTCCACTCCTCGCCCATCCTAATATACTGTATCATCGATGCCACGGCTTTCTCGATGACCTTCTTACTCCTTATCTTCTCATAGATCTTCTTCGCGGTCGGCTCCTCAGGAACCATTGATAGGCTGACGTATTTCCAGAGATTATTCTGGGGCACACCAGTCACTGCTTCTAGTTCTCTGAAAGTATAGATGTCCTTAAGGGATACTAGGAGGTTAACCAGCATACTCCTTATTCCTTTCTCCATTAAGGATCACTGTATTCAGCCATACTATCACCTTCTACTATGTATGATGCTGTTTAAAAACAAGGCA
>JALWQP010000146.1 GCA_027083045.1 Desulfurococcales archaeon | reverse complement strand
GCCTCGCGCTAATGACGGTCGCGGTGTGGGTTGCCAAGGTACAAAAGGCGAGCGGACTAGGAAAGTTCCTAGTGATAGCACCAGCTGTCTTCATGTGGTTCACGGTAACCATAGCGTTGCTATGGTATGAGGCGGTAGTCGTTCCAGCTATGCTGGCGGCTGGCGGTACCAAGGCTGTAACCGCTATAGTAGTAGCCATAGTGACGGCTATCGGTGTCATACTGAACCTGTACCTATTCATCCTCTGGGTATTGAGGATGAGAAAGAAGGAGTGAACGGGGTCATCTTGAGAAGAAATGTTTAAAACTAATTCTGTTTTTTAGGCCCTCATGACATACAGTTGTACATAAGTGTTTATGGGGCGGTAGCCACTTGGTTCTCAAGAAGATATCCGATTTCCTCAGCGCAATCATATCTGTTTTCAAGGGACGTAGTGTCGAGTACATCGAGGCGGAGCTTAGGGAGCTCGAAAACGTTTTCGCGCTCATAGTCCTCGGCTCTTTCATAGGATTGCCTAGCCCTCCATCCACAATAAGCCTAAGGCTCCTCCCATACATGGGTAGAGAGCTCCTTGTGATGAGCAGGGTAAGTGAGAGGCTAGACGATATGCTTGGAGAAATGGCCGGATTATTTGATGTATCCTAGACCGGGTGATATTGTATGACACTGATAAGATTCTTCCTGGGAAAGGGAGGAGTTGGAAAGACCACTTCAGCGGCCGCCTATAGCTTATACAAGGCACTACAAGGTAAACATGTGCTTGTGGTAAGTCTAGATCCTGCCCATAACCTTGGAGACGTATTTGGTACCGAACTAGGCGACGAACCGGTTAAACTAATAGATAATCTCATGGCGATCGAAGTAGATTATGATAAGATGATCAAGAAGCATCTCAAGGAGCTCACCGAGAAGATCAAGGATATCTACGGCTACCTAAAAATATTTAATCTAGACAGGTATGTCGACGTCCTCAAGCACAGCCCAGGAGTCGAGGAACAGGCTAGCCTCGAGAAAATAATAGAGATTGTCAAGAAATACGGTGTCGGCGATAAGGCGTTCGACATAATAGTCTTCGACACACCGCCAACAGGGCTCACGCTCAGAATAATGGCCCTACCAACTATAAGTCTCATATGGATTGAGAGACTCATCAAACTAAGACTAGCAATACTCGAGAGAAGAAAAACCATATCCAGCATAGCGGGTGAGCAGTTCGAAATAGAGATCGCTGGGAAGAAGTTCAAGGTGCCAATAAGCGTTAAGGAGGACCCCATATTTAAGGAGCTCAAGAAACTTAAGGATGAATACGATTGGATAAACAAACGCCTGACCGACCCCAACACAACAGCTGCGATCATGGTGATAAATCCGGAAACGCTGCCAGTTCTTGAGGCATATAGAGCGGTAAACTTTCTCAAAAAAATAAACATACCCATAACTCACCTGATCGTGAATAAGGTATTCGAGCTAGATATAATTCCTAAACGATTAAGGCCCAAGATAGAGGAGCAAGAGAAAGCACTAGCCCTTGCCAGGGAGAAGCTTTCGGGACTAGAAATGATAAAGATACCGTATCTGGAGAGAGAGCCGAGAGGCCTCGACATGCTGAAAAGGGTGGCGGAGTACTTATCACCTATACCGTGAAAAATATTTTTGTCTGGGTGTACATTCATTGGATCCGCTTATAGCGATCTTTGTAATAGTCATATTACTCGCAGGAGTCTCCGTGGTATGGTTCTATAAGAAGAGAAAAGTAAACCTCATGATCCTTGAGAAATCAATTAGGATTCTTGAGAAAGTCTACCAGCCATACGATAAGAAATATACTGTGATAGGGATCTATGTTGGCTATTCCGCGCTATACAAGGTTTTGAAAAAAGCCTTGAAAACAATAGAGGTAGTCACTCTTCTCCTACCCCGCCAAAGCCTCATGTATCTCCCAGTAGCTAAGCTAACATCGAGATTCGACAAGATTTTCATAATATATCACTACGACAAAGAGACGCATTTCCCGGGCGAAGCCCACCTTGTCAGGAAAGGATACTACAGGCTCGGGGTAAAGAGGGCGATACACGGTATAGAGAAGATGCGTGTGGAGAAGACGAAAATAGGCGGTAAAGAATACTATATGGTATACAATAACCGGAGAGTCATGGAGAAACTACTATCAATGGTTCAGATCCTCAAAAACCCACTACTAGTACAGCATGTTGCCATAGTCCCCAAACTCCATAGGCTCTACATAGCTTCTAAACTCGACATAGAACACCTGGAGGATCTCGCATCAAAAACATATGTTTTCGCACAGGGAATGGTGGGTGGATAATGAGTTGGCTGGAGAGACTATATAGGGTTATTGGATGGACGGAGGACATAGACACGCCCGAGGGCCGGAAGAGACTTCAAGAATCAATAGAGAAGATGGGTAAAGTGATTAATCATCCTAGCATACAGGAGCTAATCCTTGGGAAGGATAAGATCACCATAATTGATGTATGTAGTGGTAAAGGAATAGGGTTCATAGCATTAGCAAAAGCTATTCTCCAGAAACACGATGTAAGAATAGAGATAATAGCAGTCGACCTAAGACAGTCAGCCCTTGAGAAAGCGGAGAAGTATGCTGAGGAGGAGCTTGGGATAAAGATCAAGACGTACGTCCATGACGTGGCCAGGCTATGGGAGCTGGGAGTTTCCGCTGACATAGGGTTGCTCTATGGTTTCTCAACTCCCCATTTCAACCCATATGATATGGTTAGGCTCGCCGCAGGCATGGCAAGTATTCTCGGCTCTAAAGGTGCCTTCTTGGTGGAAGAAGCTGATAGAATATATAGTACCTGTCAAAGGACTGGTTACAAGGACGTTATCCCGGACTATGTCGATGAGAACAAGGTGGTACTGTCGATAGAAGCGGGTAGAGAACCACTGAAGGGTATAAACCGGAGATTAATAATAGACTTGATATCAGGGAATCGTGTAATGAGTGAGTTTAGATTATGGGATATCGCTGGAACAGCCTCTATTCTCTGGTGTTTCTTCAGGCACGTGGACTTCATCAGATATAGGCATCCATATTCCGGCCTCCTAATAGCGTGGGAGCCTAGAGGATTAGGGCCCAGGCATTACGCCGAGAATCCGGAGATAATATCAGGACAGAGTAGCTGATATTCATAGCATATGGAATGGAATCGTACAACAAAAGTGTTTTTTGTAAAAAACCATGCTATGTTGTAACGGCCTTCGCCAGCCCTGGAGGCGTATCTATCGGTCTGCCTAGCTTTACGCCTATCCTGTATGCGAGGAGCTGTAGTGGGATTATGTTCGCTATTGGGGCCAAGTATTTGATTGTAGGCAC
>JALWQP010000145.1 GCA_027083045.1 Desulfurococcales archaeon | reverse complement strand
CCCCTGATCATCAGCAAGCCTGAGGACATACCGAGGCTTCTCAAGAAATACCATTTCATCAGGCCACGGAGTATCTACGGCACAATAGAGGTGTTCAAGATCCTCGAGAAGAAAGCTGACATAGTGGAGAAATACGTGGAAAACGTTGTCAAGGTCACACCCTTCATAGACATAGACTTGATCGATGAAGAGAACCTCGAGAAAAGATACGTGTACATAGTCAGGACAGCCAAGATCATAGCGGATTACGTGATAGAGAATAACATCGAGAAATGCGTCTATCTAGCCTGGAGCGGAGCGGGTATACATGTAAGGTTCAACGAGAAATGCATCGATGAGCCGCTGAAACAATATCATCCCCTAGACGTAAGCTTCTGCCTCATCGAGTATGTCCTCGAAGTGTTAAAGCCCAGGCTTATCGACGCTATCAGAGAATCCGGAGGATTAGTGAAGATCGAGAACCTCGTCTCCATGAAGAGGGTCTTCACCGCACCATTAAGCCTTCATAGAAGACTGGATAGGGTCGTTATATTCTTCAAGCCCAGAGATCTTGAAGGCTTCAAGCTAGAATGGAGTGATCCATTGAATCCACGGCATGACCCTGACTCATGGAGGATCTACGAGAAAGGCGGGCTCGACGAGCTAGCATACAAGGCTATCAAGCACATAGGCATTGTGCGGAAGCATAGCCTATTAGAGGCCCGTGCGACAAGGATTGGTGTTGAAACAAGAGAATCCAAGACTGTGGTGAAGCCTATAAGTAAGAACGTGTCTGAGCCAGGCAGATTTCCCGTCATGGCCTTGCTACAAGCGGCAAGATACTATCTCCTGACCGGTGATCTTGAAAAAGCCAAGAGCTTTGGGCTGAACCGCGCAATATTCTATGCGTGGGCGAAATACTATGGCCCGGCGAAGAGGGGAGTCGCGGCTTATAGGCCTCGAGGGAGGATCTACGGCGTAAGGGTAACCGGGGAATTAAAACGCGTCGAAGAGGTCGGAGAAAAGCTACAGATCTCCCCCAGAGGCTATTTCGTTATGGGAGGAATAGAGCAGAGGCCAGAGGACTTCGATAGATATGTTCTGAGAAGATTCGAGGAGGCTGGAATAAAGCCTGAGAAGGCTTGGAGAGCGGCCCTTGAATATGTTGGGAGATTCTCCAAGACCGTGCTTCGTGATCCTCAGTTGTTCTATAAGGAGGTCTACGAGCCCGTAAGGGATAGATTCGTAGAGAAGGTTTTGAAACATAGCCGGGGCGATAGTGAAGGTATAATGAAGTGGCTCGGCAAGACAAAATAATTCTTTTATGCCACTAGTTGCATAAACGTAACACTGGCGCGCAGAAATGCTAGTATATGCCATCGTGAGGTTGAAGAAAGGAATAGACAAGCGGTCAAGGAGCAAAGTAGCCAAGACCCTCCTAGGGACAACCGTGGTTGTCAAAGGTAGAAAATACAGGTCACATGGCATGCTGAAATACGTTGAGGGGTTCCGCCTATGTCCGGGAACATATCTCGTCCCGGTAAGCAAATTATATGATTTCCTGAGGCTGGCTGAGGAGAAGGGGATAAGGGATTACCTGGTTCTTGATCTTGCGTGTACATGTAGTTGTATGCAAATAGGATAAACCATATAGTTATAGAGGTGAGACCCTATATGGATGAGAATGATCTGGACAGGATACTTGAAGAGCTCGCCAGAAAACTAGTAGGTAAAGGAGATGAGAAATCCATGAAGCAGGAGAGGGTCGAGCTCGATATAGTAGACGTGAACTCTCCCCATGGCATCTACATCTACGATAAGAAGAAGGACAAGTGGATGCTAGTGAGAACAGAAGGAGAAGCATTCAAGCCCGAAGAAGACGGCGTCTATATTGTTTATTTCGACAACACTAGGTGCCCAGCCTGCAGAATATATGATCTTTCTTGGTATCCCTATATCAAGCTGGTGGGAAGAAATCTCGAGAATGTGAAGTTCGTAATAATACTCTGCACTTGGTTCGCAAGAAACTGTGAATCAGAGGCCGCGAAGAACAGCTTCAAAGAATATGATGTACACGCATCACCGACAACGTATCTATTATACGTCAGAAACGGTGAGGTAGTGCTGAGAGATAAGCTTGAGGGAAGCAAGTCCCTCGATGTACTGGCAAAGAAAATAGACGAGTTCCTCGAGAAGGTTAGAGAGCTAGAGGAAAAGAAATGAGCAAATCACTAGACATACATATAGACCATTTCACTGTTCCGAGCAGCGGCTATACAGCTGTGAGTCTACAAGAACAAGTAGATGAGATCATCAGGAAACACGGACTCCTCAGGGGCATCATAACCCTATATTCCACTGAGCAGGGCTGCTTCATAGTCCTGACAGAATACGAGCCGGGTCTCATGCAAGACCTTGAACAACTCCTAGAGAAAATAGAGCCTAGGATAAGATGTTATGTTGCTGAAGCCCTATACGGTAAAGACACTTCACTACCCGTAGATAATGGCGAGACTCGTCAGGGCATATTTAAGCACCCCGTCCTCGTAGACATTAGTGGTGTTGAGGGAGAGAAGAAGGTGGTAGTTGTTCTTGAGGGTGTTTTCGACAGAAATTGAGATCATAACCAGAGGCCCCATGAAATACTTTGATCTAACCAGCGTTCTACATGACATAGTATCAGAGTCCGGTATTAAGCATGGAATCGTGGATATACATGCCGTAGGCGCTACACCAGCACTAATACTCATCAAGAACGAAGTACTCGATCATCTTGATAGATTTATTAAAAAATATATACCCGTCACGGGATGGAAGCATGGTAATGCGTATGCTCACCTAAGATCTGCCCTCCTAGGCACACATAAAAGAATACCGATAATTAACGGCGAGCCTCTCCTCAGAGGCACTAGACTGTATTTCCTCGAAACAAGGCCTGTACATAATCACAGGAGAAAGATCATCTTCCTCGTGCGTGGAAAGGAGTCATTAACCGATAAAAACAAGTAGATCATGAGGGCGGGAGAATGAAGCTCGTCAAGTTCAGAATTCCAGAAGGTAGAGATGTCCACCAATTCCTTGAAGAGGAGATTAAGAGGCTAGGCCTGAGAAACGGGGCGATAACAGGCATTGGTGGCCTCAGTGAAGCTATTATAGGCATTTATGATGGCGAGAAATACCATGAGATCCCGATCAGACCTCGCGAGCCTTTCATCATCGAGATCGGATCGCTACTGGGAAACTACAGCTATGATGATAAAGGACTCCGCATACACATACACGTCATCCTCGCAACATATACAGAGAAAGGATACAAAGTATACGCCGGGCATTTGATCAAGTCTAGGGTTAAGCCGTTCGTCGAAATAGAGCTTTACGAGCAGTAAGTACAAGTATTCACGCAGCCATTCACGTAATAAGCCTGTATTGTATAAGATTATACATGGAGCCTGTCTTAATGAGGTGTTAGCTGTGGTTAATAGAATAAAGTGTCCATTCTGCGGATACGAGGGTGAACCAAAGGACTTCGACTACATGTATGAATCCGTACTATACATGGCCGACCACGAGGTTCTCCACGAGGAACGTGAGAGACCTATCCTCGTTATATGTCCCAAGTGCAGGAAAGGATTCTTCCTCGAGGACCCATATAGTAGGGTAAAGGAAAAGAACCGAGCATAGTTTCAGCATAATTCCGGTTCTTCATCCGGACTCGCCGGTCATTCGAGGGTACTTTCATCACGACCAGAAGAGATCCCATGGATCGATACTCAAGTTCATCTTAAGGAATAAAAATTAGTGTTGAAGTGATCTTATATACTCTACGTTATCTGTAATAATCGCGTCTACATAGTCTTTAACAAGCCTATATTCTTCTTCTGTGTTAATGACCCATACAGCCGTATACAGACCCAGGCTCTTGATTGTTTTGAGGTACTCGATGAACCTCTCTTTACCGAGGTATTTTGCTCCAAGTACCGGAGGCGCTATGGCCTGTAAACGAAGCCTCTCAGCAAGCCCGGGCGCTCTCTCGGCAGCCTCAAGGCTTCCTATTATAAAGCCTAATCTAGCATCTTCACTAACTTCCCTTATTTTTTCAAGGGCTTCTGGATGGAAGCTTATGAACATTGTTTTGTCGAGTCTATCATACTTCTTTACGAGTTCATAAGCTGGGATTGCTGCTTCGACATCTTTAATCTCTACGAATAAGGGGACAGCCCCGGGTATTGCATCCAATACTTCTTCAAGTAAGGGTATTCTTTGAGCCAGTCCGAGGTCTAGGCTTCTAAGTTCCGATGTGCTTGTTTCTTTGACAAAAAGTTTTTCTCCAGCTACCCGTTGTGTGTCTGGATCATGTATTACGACTAAGTCCCTATCTCGATCGAGCCATACATCGAGCTCTATACCATCAGCACCATAGTAGAGGGCTGCAAGGAATGAAGCAATGCTGTTCTCGGGGTACCTCGCAGGAAAACCCCTATGTCCAACTAGAATGGGCTTCATGTTTTTCACCAATACTGGATATGGTTATACAAAGAGAATTTATTTCTTGGTGGCAGATTTTAATAACGGTGCAATATCCTTGCAGGGCCTCTTCATCGTTGTCGGTGTAGTTGCCAGTATTATCATTGCCATTATACTTTTCCTCGTAGGACTAGCTAGGGTAGCTTCATATAAGATGTTAAGCCCGCCACGCCTAAAGAAGGACTGGACACCAAAGGATCTCGGCCATGATTACGAGAATGTAGAGGTTGTGACGAGCGATGGCTATACGCTTAGAGGATGGTTTATCGATAAAGGTTCAGATACCACGATAGTAGCGATACATGGGTATACGGCTTCAAAGTATGAAGAGGACTATATGAAGCCTGTTATAGACATGCTCGCTAGGAACGGCTACAATGTTGTAGCTTTTGATTTTAGAGCGCATGGCGATAGCGATGGCGAGATGACGACGCTTGGTTTGAAGGAAGTTGAAGATTATATGAGGATTATTGATTGGCTCAAATCCGAGAAGCCCGATAAGGCCGGGAAGATCGGGGTTATAGGGTACTCTATGGGCGGAGCAGTCACGATCATGTTGTCGGCTAAAGATAAGAGAATCAACGCAGCAGTAGCAGATAGTCCCTATATAGACATCAGGGAGTCCGGCCGGAGATGGATAATGAGACTTAAGGGAATAATGAGGTCGTTGCTCCTCCTCGTTTACCCATTAATAGTTAGGTTTACAGCTTCTAAAGCCCGTATTAATATAGATGATCTAATCATGTACAAGTACGCTGATAATATAAAGATCCCATTCATGATAATAGCCGGAAGAAATGATGACCTAGTCGCATTAAGTGAGATCAAGAAATTCTACAACAAGCTGAGAAGGAATAACCCGAAAACAATTCTATGGGTGACTGACAGTGGTCATGTCCGCACCATAAAGGATCATCCCCATGAGTACGAAGAGAAGGTAATTGGTTTCTTCAAAGAATACTTGGGGTGACAGAATGGCTGAAGTCAAGACTGGCCTCATACTTCTATTCCTCGCTCTCATGGTACTCTTCTACTTCTCCGGCAACTACATGCTGGCCCCAATACTGGACACTCTCCACAAAGAGGGAATCATACCCGGTAATGAGAAGACGTGGAGGCTTTACGCCGGCTTCTTGAAGACTGTGCCGGGATTCATCGGATTAGCCCTGACATTTCTGTGGGGCGTTCTGGGAGACAAGCTTGGGCGCAGGAGACTATTACTCGTCCTAGGCCTCGCCATGGGTATCTCATTAATACTTGTATCAAGCGTGACGAGCTACTATGAGATAATGGCCTATCTCATAATATTCGGTGTCGCCCTCCTCGGTATAAGCCCCGTCATATACGCGTTCATCGCCGATGTCGTGCCGAGCGAGAAAAGGGGGAAGGGGTACGCCACATACTACGCTTCTAGCGTGTTCGGCATGGTGCTCGGCCTGCTCATGGCCGGCATTCTACTGAACTGGAGGACAGCATATCTTATTGCTGGCATATTCGTGCTTGTATTCGTCGCTGGTCTATACTTGTCCAGTAAGGGTGTCACCATAGGCTATAGTGATTCGCCGGAGACCACCAAGAAGTACAGTTTACGGGAAGCCGTGAGAGGCGCTCTCACTAGGAGTGTTTTAATAATTATGATACAGATCATTGCATGGACTATTCCATGGGGTATGTTGGCCTATTTCTCAGTAGATTATATCATGACGAGATGGGGGATTCCTAGAACCTATGCAAGCCTAATACTGATCGTTGCGACGATAAGCATAGCGTTCGGACATATCATCGGTGGCACTCTCAGTGATAGGCTTGCGAAAAAGAAAGGACCCATAGGGAGAGTGCAGGTAAGCATTGCAGGTATTATAATAGGCTACCTGGCAATGGTCGCCATGCTCGCCTACCCATATCCCTACGGAGAAGTATCATTCGCTGCTCTGCTACCGCCAGCCTTATTAGCGGTAGCCGGCATGATGTTCACGACATTCGCATATCCCAATATAAGCACAGTTATCAGTGATTGCGTGAAGCCGGAATATAGGGGCACTATATTCTCGATATACAATATACTGAACAGCGCGGGATGGGCTATAGGGCCGACAATATATGGAGCACTAGTGTACTTCTTCCTCTCGAGCGGTCACACGAAATCATTGTCACTACTCTATGCGGCAGTAAGTCTTGTGAGCCTCTGGGTCCTATGTATTATTGCGTGGATACTGCTGGCAAAATATTATCCAGCAGACTACAAGAGGCTGAGGACGAGCGGATAAGCATAAACCTAAGATAGAACGTTTTTCTCTTCTTTTTATTAATGCTAATAATTTGTTTTCTAAAATCCTTTCTACCCCATAATATAATCTTGATAAGGGATGATAGGTGATGGCGCGGCTGAAAAGGTGATGAACAGGGAGGTTTGACCGCTAGCTAGGCTCTTCTTCTGTATCTAGCCATTTTAGTGCTCTCTCAACCGCTCTCAACCACCATTTATACTTTTCTTCTCTCTCTTTCTGCGGCATTTTAGGCTCGAATACCTTGTCTGGTCTCCATATCTTTTTGAGCTCGTCAATGCTCTTCCAGACTCCCGAGGCAAGACCTGCTGCGAACGCTGCGCCTAGGCTTGTGGTTTCTATGTTTACTGGTCTAACAACGCGTTTGCCCAATATATCTGCTTGAAGCTGTAATAGGCAGTCATTCCTCGATACTCCACCATCTGCTTTTATGACCAAAGGCTCTATACCGGAGTCTATCGCCATAGCATCTACGACGTCCCTAACTCTAAAAGCTATGGATTCTAGAACTGCGAAAACTATGTGGTGTTTCTTAGTGTATCTCGTTATACCTATTATCAGCCCTCTCGCCTTAGTGTCCCAATAAGGTGCGAACAAACCACTAAAGGCTGGGACGAAATATACTCCGGCAGAGCCTTCCTCGTATGTCTTCATGCATATTTCCTCGGTTTCCCTAGGATCTTTGATCAAGCCCAGCCCTTCTCTCAGCCACTCAATAGCTGCGCCGGAATAGGCTATGCTCCCCTCTAATGCGTAACGGGGTGGATGCCCTGAGAACTGATAGGCAACAGTAGTTAGTAGGCCCTGGCTACTTAGTTTAGGCGTGCCACCTATATTCATCAGGATGAAGCTTCCTGTTCCATAAGTACACTTGACTTCTCCTGGCTCGAAGGCTACTTGGCCGACAAGCGCTGCTTGTTGGTCGCCGAGATCTCCCAAGACAGGTATTTCTACACCTAGAATATCTTTTCTCAATAGGCCGTAGGATTCAGGGTAGCTACTAGGCTTTATTACTGGGAGCATGTTCTCGGGTATGCCGAATACCTCAAGTAGCTCTGGGCTCCACCTAAGCTTCTCTATGTCCATGAGCATTGTCCTAGAAGCATTACTTGGATCCGTAACATGGGCTCCTCCACGATCCGGAGTTATGTTTTCTGAACCCCTAGTCATGTTCCATATGAGCCAAGTATCTATAGTCCCGAACAATAGCTCTCCTTTCTTGGCCCTCTCGACTCCGTCGCGCGTATGTTTCAGTATCCATTCCAGCTTTGTTGCTGAGAAGTATGTATGGGCATAGAGACCTGTTAGCGGCTTTATTATCTCGTCTTCTACCCCCCCATATTTAAGGCTGTCACATCTGTTAATAGTTCTGGAGTCCTGCCAGACTATTGCATTGTATACTGGTCTACCTGTCTCTTTCTCCCATACGACTGTTGTTTCCCTCTGATTAGAGACGCCTATGCCAATAATTTCTCTTGGATCAATGCCTGCTCTCTTTACAGCTTCTCTCATTACCTGAACAGTATTATGCCATATCTCAAGAGGATCATGCTCAACCCATCCCGGCCTAGGCAGTATTTGATGATGCTTAATATAGGACCAGGCGATCATCTCTCCCTTTTCATTATATATAACAGCCCTAGTACCTGTCGTGCCCTGGTCAACAGATAATAGATATTTCATGGAGGACACCAATCCTCCAACTATATGTAATCTTCAAACATATATTAAACCGGATCCTATATGGTAGACTATGTTCATGACAGTAATTGTTATTAAGAACTATAAAACATGGATGACGCAAAAATACCGTGAAAATTAATAGAATAGGCTTCTCACGCCAACTTATCACTTGTGCACAATCTATGCAATTCTCAAATAACTATAGTATAAATTGGTGATTGAAAGGTGAAGCCTGTAAGAATAGATATGTGGCAAGCAGGCTTCAAGATGTGGGTGTCGGCAAGGAGTAGGAAGTCGTAGATGTAATTATAGTAGCATTGTCCTGGGGCTTAATCTGATCGATACGGCCAAGATATAGTTGGGTGGGAAGCCGATCATAGTCGGAAAAGAACTGAAGAAGTTAACCCCTAGAAGTATGCCAGATATTATTGTCTGCTTCATTTATCGTTTATTTCTCTAGATACCAATACTAGAACAGTTCGAATAACCTTCTTATTAGTGATCCTTCTTCTTTGTATTCTTTGGGAAGCAATCTTTCAAGCTTTGACAAGTATTTTTCAACAAGCTCTATTGCTTTGTCTGAAGTAGTATCGTTATTAACTACTTCATCCAAGATCTGGAGGATGTTATGATATATGTTATCGATCACGAGTACTAGACTATCGCATTCGGAGTCTATACAGTACTCATCATGTATTTTATCAACGATCCCATCTGCTTTCTTAAGATACTTAGCGACGAGGCTGGGATCATTCACCGATTCAACTGCTTTTCTGAGGTTCTCGTCTAGTTTCCTAATGTATTTTATTGCCTTTTTGTCTATGAGTATTTCCAACATTATCGCCTTGGCTATTCAACAGTATATTGCATTGCATCTTCACTAACTGTATATATCAATATCTTATTGAGTAGCTTTAAAACGGTTAAGAAAACTATAAAAGCGACAAAGTGATCGCCTTGATAGCATCCACTATTTTTGCATGATAATTGGGCGGTATCCCATCAACGCCTACGAAGTCTTTGCCACGGACTCCATCAATAGCACCTTTTCGTAAGCTTTCCTCGATAAGCATTATCTCTTCTTTCCCACTATGGATGTATTTAGACTTGTCATTAATTGCCAGAAGCAGGGCCTCAAGCGCGTATGCACCCCAGTTACTGACTGTCGATACTATTGCGGTATCCGTAATGGTTGATGACGCTATGCCTGATCTACATGGACACGCACATATGTTCCCATATGGTACGTACTTCCTTACATCTTCTTCTATTATTCCTAGTCCGACTTCATTGCCGCCATCACCTATACCTATTGTTTTGACACCCATTTCTCTGAAAACATCTAGTAATATTCTTGGGTCGAGATGTTGCTGTGACACGTCAATGCCACGCATGTTGTGCATTACTCCTTCCCTATTAGGTGATGGTTTCTCAATGAATATTCCGAGCCCGATGTCTCTAGATGAGATCTCCTCGACAAGAATTTCTCTGAACAAGTACTCATTGCCAATCCGGGTCAGAAACGTTATTTTTTCTGCGGTGGTATTTTCATTTAAAAGTATCCTTATAAGATGCTCCATAATCATTTTCTGTTCCTCATTATCAAGAACTATTACCACCTCATTAGAACCTATATTGACGAATGCTCTTGCGAACACAGCCGCCCCTATAATTCCGTCTGTCTCGGGACGATAATCTGGAGGTATGTTAAACCCTGTTACTATCATTAATGAAGAAGTATCTGCTAATAATCTGAGAGCATTACCGAGTGGATCCTCTATTTTCCTCTTCAGGGATTCAGCTAAGAAGTATATTACCCCCCGACGGCCCAGGCCTTCTGTTATGATTAATTCCTCGAGAGACTTTGTTAAATTGTGTAATTCGCGCAAAACAGCATTACACCCATTAGGAAGGAGATACCTTTGCAGATAAATAATTAGTGTTCTCTAACTATTATTGTATGGAGCCAAGCTATGGGGGCTATAGTAGCTACCACCCAGAATTAACCAATTTTTATATTGCTATATGTCTTTGGTTCTTCTTAGAATAAGGCGTGCATCCTTAATAATAGCCGTTCATATATCTCTGTATTTAACGATTCTTGATCCATGATCTACTCGGCACCATACTAATGATTTGTTTGCCGCTTCCCAATCAATTCGATTTTTTAGGAGGACCTAATTCGGCTTTGGCTTCAAATCGATTGGATCAATTCAACTTAGCCTTCAATTACTGCTTATTATGAATACAAACCGAAAAACAACAGAATTACTCTTCTTTTTGTTTATGACAAGGCCTTGTAGCGATAACATCGATGCCGAGCCCTAATAGGTTCTCAACGATCTTATCACCTATTTTTACGGGGGCCTCCACCGCTATGTCAGCAAGTGCTTTTGAGGCCTCTATCATCCTTGAGAGGGGTATAGGTTTGGCTGTTTTAACGCTTACTACTGGGAGGTCTCCGCCAACGCATTTAACTATACTCATAAGTATTCTCTCGGGGTTAACTACCTCTTTCTCTGCATATTGCTTGCCTAGGGGGCATGAGTAGCCCTTTATACTCTTTATTTTCCCGTCTTCGAGCTCGACGGTTATCTCGCATCCTCTTGGACACACAATACATATTATTTTCTTGACCTGCTTAGTCACGGGGTATCACCTCCACTGTTAACGTATCGGTCTTGAGCATCCTGAGCTTGTCTAGCCTTATCTTTTGGCGTATCATTATGCTCGGCAAGACCCTGAGCTGGGGAATCTTGAAACCTATTTCCTTGAAGCTTAGCCAAACATTATCCTCAGGCCTTGCAACTCGCCCATAGAATAGGACATCACTCGTCAGTGTTAGCATCTGGGGTACGATTAGCCTCATGTTTCTACCTAAAACAATCTTGACAGGCTTCTTTATCTTAATGCCTTTCTCGTCCACATACTTAGTGGCAGCTAGTGCAGCTAGTTCTCCTTGTTCGACGGCATAGTCTACATAGTCGTTTATTATCAGCGCATTCCCTGCAACAAAAACGCCTGGGATAGTTGTCTCAAAGTATTCGTTAACAACGGGTCCTTTCGTCCTGGGATCTATCTGTGCTCCTAGACTCTCTAGTAATTTTGTCCGTGGCTTCAGCCCAGCCGCTATGACTATCGTGTCGCACTCTATTTCCTTTTCACTCCCTTGTATAGGCTTGAAGTTCTCGTCCACCTTGACTACTACTGCGGATGATACTCTACCATTACATTGTTTAACTGAGATAACCATGTGACTTAGCAGGAGCGGTATTCCATAGTCTTTGAGACATTGTTGGACGTTCCTCATTAGCCCGCTAGGATAAGGTAATATCTCAGCTACTCCGACGACTTCTGCTCCTTCAAGAACGAATCTTCTTGCCATTATGAGCCCTACATCGCCGCTTCCCACGATCAATATTCTCTTGCCCGGCATGACCCCGTACATATCCATGAGCGTCTGTGCTTCCCCGGCAGTCATGATCCCTGCCGGGTTTGGCCCGGTTATCCCTATCTCGTACCTGGTTCTCTCTCTTGCCCCGGCCGCGTAGATTATTGTCTTAGTTCCAACTATCTCTGTGCCGTACGGTGTTATGATCTCTAGCTTTTTCTCCATGGGTGACACGTATTTGGCCGTGTTAACGTAGGATTTGACCGTGTAGTCTATATCCGTTGATAATAGTTTATCTATGAACCTATAGACGAACTCAGGCCCCGTCATGTCCTTTTTGAAATAATGTATGCCAAAACCTGGATGTATGCATTGTAATGGTATGCCTCCGAGCCTGTCCCTAGTTTCAACCACTAGTGTTTCTAGGCCTTTCTCCCGTGCCTCGAGAGCCGCTGCTAGTCCAGCTGGGCCTCCACCGATCACTACTGTATCGTAATCTCTCTTGGTTATCCTGTCAGGCATCTCGATCACCCCGTAGGAGGGTTTTGACTTCTGAGAAAGCATATTTTGAGCCATCACCCTTAATGGTGATCCTCCAGGGCTGTATTCCTAGGCGTTTCCAGAGAAGGTATGCTATGTGTGGGCGGCACTGGCTACCCTGGCAATCCCCGTACATGCTGTGTGTCCTAAACTTTATGCCATCGAGGGTTATCTCGGGCACACCTATCTTTTTCATTCTCTTGACCGCTTCTATGATCTCTCCAAGGCTTACTTTTCTGCAGACACATATTATCCAGCCATAGTCCGGGTTCTCACGTATCAGTTTATCCCTCTCATGGGGAGCCATGTATGCTGGGCGTGGTATGGCTTGTCTCTTGCTTCTCCAGTCCTTTCTAGGCTCGATATTCTCCAGTCTCTCGATTATGAGTTTTGAAACATGTTTTCCTATTGCTGGTGCGGCTGTGAGGCCGGGACTCCTGATCCCGGCTGCTTCTACGAAGCCCCATGGCTTTTCATGGAATCTTATGATAAATGTCCCGGTGCTGGGCTCTGGTCTTAGACCAGCAAATGTTTTAATAACCTTGTTTCTAGGCGGTAGTTTCCTCAGTATCTTCAATGCCATCTCATAGATGAAGTCTAAGCCTTGATGCGTTGTCGCATT
>JALWQP010000144.1 GCA_027083045.1 Desulfurococcales archaeon | reverse complement strand
CCAAAATCACTAGTAAAAAGTACAAACAATAAATAATATAGAGAAATAGAGAACTTGAGAGTGTTAAATAATGATATTACAGTTCTAATTGTGCCAATCTACCCGATTTCCTTATGGAGATACTTTAACCTTTTTGGGATGAATAGATATTTTGTGCAGTGGAACAATATAGTTATGACAATATAATCCGATGAGCGGTGATCTAGTTTGAATACTTTACAGATACCGCGGAGAGCATTATTTTTTCTAGTTTTATCATTTATCTTTCTATTTATGATCTCGGCGATGAGGATTACTGCGGGAACGTTACTTGATAGCCCTGTATTAAATATTGAGGGGTTCCATGCACTTATAGATACTGTGATCTCGTTCTTTATTGTTTTCACAATATTTGTTGTAAGATCATCCATTTCTCAGAGGTTTCCCTATGGGCTATATAAACTAGAAGACCTAGTAGCTATCCTCTTGAGCATGATCATCTTATTTACGCTTTTCACAAGCATAGATGAAATATTTCATAAGCCATCAACACCTAATCTTACTGTACTCCTAGTCCAAGCATCAACAATACCTTTACTAGTGTTGTCCGTCCTGTCCAAATACAAATCTGCCTATATCCTGCATTCTCCATCGCTGAAGGCAGATGCTGCACATATGTTTGTTGATGTTATTGAAACTTCTTCCGTTACATTTGGACTACTGTTGTTTGTGATCACACGTTACGGGCTCATCTATACATTATCATTGATTATTGCTCTTATAGGTCTATTACTGGCCGCCTACGAGGCTGCCCATGAATCTATCCTAGCAATCCTAGATCTGCCGAAAGATAAGAAGTTCTTGGAAGAACTGAAAAATTATCTACAAGAACTGATTATGGGTAAAGCAGAGCTGATTGATCTGAAGGCGAGATGGGCAGGTCCTATTGTTTTTGTCGAGATGCTATTACGTTCGCACCCCTTAAATACGCTGGAATCTATTGGGCGCTTGACTAGATGTATCGAAGAAAATATTCGTAAGAGATTTGAGGATGTGAAATACATTATTGTGACAGTTAAGCCAACCATTAGGAGTCGTCTAAAAGTTGCGGTACCAGTAGAAGATGCAGGCCCGAATCCATCGCTATCTGACCATTTTGGCAAGGCGCCTTATTTCCTCATAGTTGAAGTAAATAATGAGCAGATAATCGGCAAACAAATTATTAGCAAGAACACATTACTCGGCCGCCCACCAAGGAAAGGAACTAATATCAATGTTCCACAGAGTCTCTTGAGAGGAGCTGAAATCGCCGAGAACCTTCACAATATGGGTGTAACCGATGTAATTGTGAAGAATATTGGTGAAATCGCATATTCCCTCTTATTGCGTCACAAGATAGTTGTTTGGAAAGGTCGTGGCGGTAACGCTATAAATAATATAGAGTATCTTATTAGAGGCTATCTAGAAGTTCTGGATCAACCAACACATGAGGCCAGCTGGAAGAAGAACGTATAATTTTCACTAATCAATCCAGTCGCCTGTCTCGATCTTCGTTGGTATGTATGTGTCAGCCAGGAACTTTAGTCCCTTACTAGCCATGGCCTCGATCTCCAGCTTGGCCAGTTTTGAGAAGAATATACTGATTTCTTTGATCCACTCGGGCGTTCTAAACCATGGATAGCCTGATACTCCAAGTTTCTTCTGACGAATATACTTCTTGATCTCTGGATTTCTTATCAGTTTATCTGCTACATCGTAGCCTATCAACTCCACTGCTCTCTCAACGTCTTTTTTCTTGGCCTTGATGATATAGTTTCTTCTCTCCTTTTCCGAGAGATACGCTTTCTTCTTAGGCTTCGATATAACCTCCTTGATTTCTTTTCCAAAAATTGATGCAAGTTTGTTAATATTCTTGGCAGCTTCTTCTTCGCCGAAGATGTCGGTCATCGATACTCCTATGAATTTTGCATTGGGAGTAGCTAGTCTTTCACTCTCATATGATAATGTTATTGAACCTATTTTGAACACACTATATATATACCATCCATAAGGATCTGCGTCTGTAAGTATGTATATTGGTAGTTTTAATTCCTCGCTTAGCCTTCTGACGAATCTACGTGTTGCTCTGTCGGGCTGGCCCGCACTAGTTATAAGTATTGCCTTATACTTTTTCCAGAAGCCATATCTGTGCAACTGCTGGAACACAGCATCCTTCTCGACGACGAGAACAAATTCAGCATCAATATCCTTGAATTCTATCAGGTCTGGTGTAGGCTCTATAGCATAGGCGCCATGCCCCATCCTGCTTAGATCAATAACATCATCGCCGCTCTTGATGATCAAATTACCTACAACTTTTCCTTTTTCCTTACTCAAGATCAGCATCTCTTCTCTTAGTACGCCAAGAAATACCTCAATATCCCTTATCACAGCATCTGATTCTCTCTGTTCATCCCAGGTGTTCTCATGATGTAATTTACCCGATATGTCGCGATAGCTAATCGTGTGTTTTCCTCTGTAGTAGAGATCACGTATGGTCGGGTATTCGTCATTAACGAGGGCCTCATAAATTATTGATGCCATTAACAGTGTCTGCATAAATTTCCTAGCTTCATTGACATCGAGGAGACTACGTCTTTTCATCTCTGGGCCCAAAAGGAGAAGCTTCTTATTCATATCATATATTGTGTTACTTAGAACTCTTTTGGGCATTACCAATACGGGTTTTTTGCCCTCAAGTATTCTTTTAGCTACTAATGCAAATTTTTCCCTCAGTATCTCGAGGCTCTTCTGTCTCGCATACTTGTCAACTGACGATATTGCCATCTAGGCTCACCCGTTATACGCCTATTTCAACGCTCTTAACAACATTATGCACTTCATCCTTAGGTATACCTGTTCGAAGTGATACTATTTCAACTAATTTTTCTTCAAGAAGCTCTGCTTTCACACCCTGCCCGTCACCCAGGATTATGGTAAGAGCCCTCACTATTTCCGGAACATATTTCGCTAGGCTTACAACCCTCTTTTTCTTCTCCTCCTCCTTAAGCTTCTTAGACAGGTATACCCTTAGTCTTCGTGCAACCTCTTGTATTGCAAGCTTTATCTCATTCCTGATCTCCTTGACATCCGCAATACTTTCTTTGCCGACGCCCTTGAACGGAACTTTTGTGCTACATATATGAACTAGAACGATTATGGGAGCAGGCAATTTAACGAGGTATTGATCCCATGATATGTCTTCCTTAACGACTGCTGTGCTTACATCACTTCCCTCATCGTAGAGCAACGGTATTTTATTGGCGTATCTAAGGAGGGTTGGATACTTATCGCTGCTCAGAGGTACCTTACCGCCAAAAGCTATTCCTACCTCAACGATGAAGGGGTGACCCTGATAGGCAGATGGCTTCCTCGTAACCGCTTCGACAAATTCAGGTTCATAGATTCTCTTGAGCCCTGCTTTTATGACTTCTTCGCCTAGTGGGGATAATGCCTCTGATGTTGGAGCTCTAAATCTCTTATAGTTTTTCATAGCATTTACTAGTTCAAGTAGTTGTCTGTCACTAAGGGATTTGGGGCTTAGATCAGGGCTTATACCAGCTATTTCGAGAAGTGATGACGCCGTGACCTTGCCTATTCCTTGAAAGCTCTTCATGAGCATTTCCTTGACTGTGGAGAACGAGCCGCCATCCCTTATTCTCTTCATGAGCTCGAGATCAACGCCGTACGGATGCGGTTTAACCTCTTTCGGTGGCCGAGGAAGCTTATCGATTACGCGCTCATAATAATATATCTCACCATCAGGGGTCATGAAAACAATATTTGCATAGGGTGTTACAACGGCTGTTCGCAGTATGTAGTCTTTTATCCTCTGTTTGGCTCTGCTCCAATCACCTTCAAGCGTCATCGAAACTATCGTGCCATGCCAATCCCTGTTCTTACGCCAACTACCACGCTCAATAATTATGGGCTCATTCTTGTTGATATCTATTCTTAGCTTGAAGTAATAGATTCTCCTGAGATTAGGCTGGCTAGTTATTACCTCGACAGGCCTACCCGTCGTCATCTGCCCATAAAGAATAGCTACCTTCGCTCCCAAACCAAACATTCCACGTGTTTGTCTCAGAATATATTTTGAGCTGAAAAGTACTCTACCAAATGCCTCGGGTACTACATGTGGGGGAAGCCCTATACCATTATCCTCAACAGTTACTCTATAGAATTCCCTATTCTCATCAGCCTTTTCGATAATGATCTTAATATTAGGTAGTATTCCATGGGAATCCGTAGCATCAAGAGCATTTTCCACAAACTCCCTTACAGCCTGATATAGTGCTCTAGCAGGATTAGAGAAGCCTGCTATCTCCCTATACTTGTAGAAGAACTCTGCAGGGCTGATAGCCCTGTAGCGTTCTGCCGGCGCGGCAGCACTCATTACCCCCAACCCCTTTTACCCTAAAAAATATCCCCTTATAATTACTTTTAAGATACTGGTTAAATCAACAAATAGTTTCGATTGCCCCAGGCTCTTCCATCAGTATTTAACCATATAGCCCATCTTCTTACCATAAACGCTTCTCCTCTATAACGGTGGGAACATGAAGGCTATATCCCCGCTTGTCGCAACAGCCATACTACTCATAATAACAATAGCTGGCGGAGTACTCCTATACAACTACATGATGAACACCCTCTCAGCGCCCCAAGAATACGCCAATATCGCCGTAACCTCGGCCAAGATATACCAAGTCAACACGACGACCGCAGTGCTAAACATACAAGTAGTCAACATGGGAACACGAACAGCAACAATAAATAGTATAACAATAATCCCAGGAAACTACACATTCAGCCTCAGCAATACATTAGTAAAACCCGGCACGTCGAAGAACATAAACATAGTTATAGACAACACAACAATTGTATCATCGCTTCTAACGGGCAACCACCTCGTCATAGTGAATTACAATAATGGAATACAGACTCAGCCAGTCCAGATCGAAGAGACTAGTACAACATAATAAGCAAGATGAATATGGGGTGTCTTAATCCAGTGAGATTTTTTAAATCAATAAATTCAATAAGACTCAATAGGATCTTTAAATCCTCGTTCTCCTCATTCGACATAGATAACGCTATAGAGCTTATCAAACTAGTAGTTGAAGACACTAGACTAGCAGAAAAACACAGCCTTAACATAATAGACGAATACACTATCGACGATATAATTACAGTTCGCATAACAAAGAACAAGAACAAACTGGAATACGTGATAACTGAGCCTGCCCTAGAAGAAGATGTTATAGAAGCAATAGCTAGACTCTACTTGGAAAACCCGCATTGTAAAGATATAGCTTGTATTGAAGACACTATAAGAAGTCTTTCAGACAGACAAATCGAGCGGATCTATACGGAAAAACCCCTCGAAGTTATCTATAATTATTTCAAACTATCAAGCGGTTATGGTCCACTATACCCGCTAACCCGTGACCCCCACATAGAGGAGATAGCAGCGAGTAGCGAAGACAGATACATAAGTATAATTCATAGGAAGTACAGCTGGTATGGCTGGATGTCCACAAACATAGCAATAACGCCAAAACTCATGGATAGGCTCGTTCTAAGTCTAGCGAGGATCATCGGACGTCACCTAAGCATAGCACAACCAATAGCCGAGGGATTAACGCCCGAAGGCCTTAGACTAGCACTTACATTTGGCCACGAAGTCTCACGTAAAGGCAGTAGCTTCGTCATTAGGAAAAAACCATCACAACCAATAACTATAACCAAACTAATCGATCAAGAAGTCATATTAGCTGAGCTAGCAGCATATGCTTGGCTTGTACTGGAGCTTAAGGGATCAATACTAATAGTAGGCGGTATGAGCACTGGTAAAACCACGTTACTTCAAGCATTACTAACACTGATTCCACCAACTAGAAGAGTTGTAACAATAGAGGATACACCAGAAATAACTGGGACAACAGGTCTATGGGATCCACTCGTTGAAAGAGTAAGCACCATTGGAGACAAACTCAGCATCAACATGTATGATCTACTAAAATTCAGTCTTAGACGGAGAGCAGACTACATAGTTGTAGGAGAAGTACGAGGAAGAGAGGCAAGACTCTTAGTGCAAGCATCACGTTTAGGGCACGGCGTTCTCGCGACAATGCACGCAGACACAGCACAATCAGTTATAGAAAGACTGACCGCACCACCCATATCTATACCAAAGAATCTGCTAAGAAGTATTTGGTCCATATTCGTTATGGATGCAACCAACGGTCATAGACATGTCAGAGAGATCTTTGAAATAGATCATAGGACCAGAGTACATAAGATCACGGGGTTAAATGAAGATATTGAGCCACGTGTGAAGACAATAGCAGAAAATACTATAAGGTTAAAAGAAATTCTAGACGAAGACACTATAATATCAGAGCTCGCATCAAGGACAGCTTTCCTCCAAACACTCGTTAACAAAGGGGTTTTCGACATCCATTCCCTAGGCGAAAAACTCATCGAATACTATAGTTTGGAGGAGGAAGAATATGAAAGCCCAAGCATTTTTGAGAAAAATAATTAATCCAAAAGTATTCATATCAATTCTCATATGTTCACTACTATTAAACATTCTAGCCATTATAACTCACTATTACTTCTTATTGCTCAGCATATCAATACCTATAATTCCACCTCTCATTGTTATAGCCAAAAGATTATCATTCAAGAAGAAGCTTGAAGAAGAACTCCCCGATTTCCTTGCCCTAAACCTTACAATGGAAGCAAATGGGTTAAGACTGGACGATATATTCGATGAAGCACTGAAGCATAAATTAAAGTTACCACCAGCTTACGAGATCATAGCAAGAATATATAGTCTTATTAAGACGTTAAATCCCGACCCATATACAGGGCTTAGATATCTAGCCAAACTAGTGCCTAGCGAGAGAATATCCAGGTTCTTCAGAGGCTACACAGAGATACTTGTGACTACGAATGATACTCTAACATATGTTGAATCAAAACTTGATGAAGAACTGGCTAGTCTGGAGCAACGAATAAGCCGTAGTCTATCAAGCCTCGACACGCTCTATGAGGGGTTATTAATCATCTTAATGTCGATAATAACGTTCATGCTTATACCTGTAGCCTATGTCCCGAAAGAACTTATAGCCCTCATTGTTTCAATTATAGGTATCTCAGCATACATGCTCTCTTCTTCACTTACATCTTGGACTTACAGATATGAGACTCAAGTGTCTCAATTAATGTCACTAATACTATTAACAATAACACCATTCATAATACTCAATACAGGGCTTAGGGGAATGATCATATATACGTTTCTTATAATTTTCTTAACACTTATATTCAGGAAGATCGAAGAAGCAGCCGAACATATAGAGAATAATGTTATTAGTCTCCTTGAAGACCTTTATAGCGAGGCTAAACAAGGCATACCCATTGACCACGCGTTAATGAAGAAAGAGAACCTGATACATCCACTCAAGAAAATCCGGGATCTCCTAAGACTGGGCATCACTGTACCATCTATACTTGAGAAGCTAAGAATACCGCCTCTCTCAAAGAAATTATTGAGTCTAGCTTTTTCCCCTCTAGAGTATAGTAGATATCATGAAAAGCATCTGGGATATACTTTAAAGATCATGGATTATATTGTGAGACTCCGACGCATACTTTCTGAAAGGGGAAAGATGTATTTCTTCTATGCATTGACGCTACCCATCATAACTGTTGTGATGATCAAAGGTATGACTACTATACAGTCTAATCTAAACAATATGTTTGATCCCGAGCTAGCAGTAGGGCTTACATACTCGATATCATTAATAGCAGGGATAATCGCTTCAAAAATATCTAGTGGTAAAAGTCTGTATAGCGTTCTAACCCCCGTATTATTAATAGTAACACTAGCCTCATTTTATCTAGCAAACATGATCATCTCAAACAACAGCACCACAGCGTCACATCCTTTATCTCAGCCTTTAACAACACCTATAGGCCTCATCCTCACTACCAGCCTGGCAATACCGACACGATGAGCAACCATGGCTACACGGTCAACATCCTTATAGGCTCCAGGAGCTTCCTCACTTATAACTCTCCTAGTGGCAGCTCTCAGTATTACACCTTTCCTCGCGAGCTCATCCACTACTCTTTCTGGCCTGTATGTTCTTATGGCTGCACCTCTGCTCATCCACCTGCCAGCACCATGTGGCGCGCTATGCCATGTCCTGGCACCCTTTGCTGTGCCAACGAGAATATAGCTAGCGGTACCCATTGAACCGGGTATTAGAACTGGTTGTCCAATACTCCTATATTTATCGGGTATTTCGGGATGCCCAGGCGGGAATGCTCTCGTAGCGCCTTTCCTATGGACTACTACATGGTATTCTTTACCTTCCACGACGTGTTTCTCGATCTTAGCGATGTTGTGAGCTACATCATAAATTAGCTTTAGACCCAGATCCTCGGGATCCTTATGGAATACTGCCTTGAAGCTCTCGCGTACCCAGTGCATGATCAGCTGCCTGTTGGTCCAGGCAAAGTTCGCTGCTGCCGCCATGGCTTTGAAATAGTCCTGCGCCTCTGGGGACTTAAACGGTAGACTTGCAAGCTCTCTATCGGGGGGTCTAATCCCGTATTTCCGCATAGCACGCTCCATTATGAGTAGATAATCACTCGCAACCTGATGCCCGAGGCCACGGCTACCAGTATGTATCATTACTGTTACCTGTCCTTCATGCGTGATCCCCATGACCTTCGCTATCTCCGGATCATATATTTTGTCTACAACCTGTACCTCGAGGAAATGATTACCTGCACCAAGCGTTCCGAGCTGGTTGTGCCCCCTCTGTTTAGCCCTACGGCTAACCTTTGATGCATCTGCCGCTCTCCATGAACCATGCTCCTCTATGAATTTCATGTCCTCCTCCCATCCGAAGCCATGCTCCACAGCCCATTCAACACCTCGATTAAGAACCTCATCCAGCTCGGAGAAGCTCAGCCTTATCTTACCAGTGCTACCGACACCGCTTGGCACGTTTCGGAACAGTGTGTCGACCAGCTCCTTCAACCTCGGCCTCACATCATTTTCATCAAGATCTGTCCTAAGAACCCTTACGCCACAGTTTATGTCGTAACCCACACCCCCAGGGCTGATAACACCTGTCTCTACGTCGAAGCCTGCAACCCCACCTATCGGGAATCCATATCCTTGGTGACCATCCGGCATTACATACATGGATATTTGTATCCCTGGCAGGCACGCCACATTCGCGGCCTGTACAAGCGTCAGATCACTACGCATTTTCTCAAGGAGATACTCGTCCGCAAATATGATGGCTGGAACCCTCATACAGTGCTTAGTACCCTTCGGTATCATGTACTCATATTCATCGATCCTTTCCAACCCCATATGATGACTCATCAGATCTCACCCAACCAGTTATAATTATCTCTTGATCCAAAACAGCCAATAATTGTTCTAGAATATCTATTATTGGACAGGCTAATATAGGTATAAAGTACTCTGTTGATATTTGATTATATCTCTGCTAGTTTCTCCACGATTTCCCTGACTACTTCATCACCAGCTACACGTGTCTGATGCCCGGCCCTAAGATCCTTTACTGTTACTACTTTTTCTTCAAACTCTTTCTTACCAATGATTAACGCTAGATCATAGCCGGCTTTAGATGCTGTGCTTAACGCTTTCTTGATCTTGCTATGATAGTACAATGTCGTTTCAGCCCCTATGTCTTCAACGATCCTCTTGATCTTGAACGCGTAGCCTACTAGACTGTGATCCAAGATTATTATCAACACTCTGGGGCGATAGGGTGGTTTAACTCCTTTAATAGACA
Source organism: Desulfurococcales archaeon (assembly GCA_027083045.1). GTDB lineage: Archaea > Thermoproteota > Thermoprotei_A > Sulfolobales > Desulfurococcaceae > JAADCY01. The sequence continues at coordinate 3,157 of JALWQP010000144.1, read as the reverse complement.
ATGCTATTCTGTCAAGACCCAGTGCCAGGCCCGTAGAATATTCAAATGGCCCGCCATACACAGTTGTTAATCCATCATATCTTCCACCGCCACCTATACTGAGCTCTAAACCCCCTACAGCCTTGTACTCGAATATGAGACCAGAATAGTATGCGAGGCCCCTGACAAGGTTGGGATTGTATACTGCCTTATATCCCATATCACCGAGTATTTCGATGAACCTAGTTGTTCTATCCAGTTCTTCTTCTAGTTTTCCAAGATAATTTCTTAGTACATCCTTGTACTCGTCGATAAACTGCCTTACATCATCGAGGCTAAGCTCTATCAGTTTCTTCATGGCATCCGCTGCGTCGCTATTAACGTTTCTTAGCTCCTCTATGGCCTTATCATTCATTCTTTTATCGATTAGATGGAGTATATGATCCTGTGTCTCCACGGGGATCCCGAAGCCTGACATGATGGATCTGTGTAGCGATACGTTGCTTACCTCGTAAAAGTGCTCGAGCCCAATCTTGTCTAGAAACGATGAAGCCGTTAGCGCTGCTTCTAGATCACCCTCAACACCCTTAACACCTATAACTTCAAGGCCTGCCTGCCAGAACTCCCTGTATCGGCCGCGCTGTGGTTCCTCATACCTGAAGCACTGGGCAACATAGTATAGCTTTACGGGTTTAGGAAGACCTCTAAGGAGGCGGAGGTATATCCGTACAATACTTGCTGTTATCTCCGGCCTTAGTGATAATAGCCTGCCAGCCTTGTCTTCGAAGACGTACATAGAACGCTTTATTTCCTCACCGCTCTTCTTCTCAAACAATCTGAAATACTCGAGCGTAGGCGGTATAACTGGTTTGAACCCGTTTATTCTAGCATAGTTTTTGAACTCGCTGAAAAGATATTCTAGGATCTCAGCGTCCTCACCAACTAAGTCCCTCATGCCACGAGGCGGTAGGAGAAAGAAATCCCTCACCATAATAGTCACCGTTCCCGCTGGTCTCAACGCTATAGAGTACGTGTTTAGACAAAGTCTTATCAGCCAGCCATATAACTGTTATCTTAACACTATTTCTTGGGATCCACGCGTCCAACCTCATAGTATGTTATATCGCCCTGCAGACTAACAACCGCTATGACAAGAGATAACGCGTTATCTACTGCCTTCTCGATACTGGAAACTACTTCGTCAAGCGTGATCCTATGTCCTTCCTCAAGTACCCTGATCATCCTGAGAGCACCATGCTTATCCTTGATCACAAACTCGCCGTCCTTTACGACCCTTATTCTCCGCCCCCGATCCCTTAGATCCTTGTAGACAAGGAGACTTGGCCAAAAGAATTCCCGCAGACAATTATAGGCTTTCTCCATTAATTCCTCGAGACCCGATATCTCTTCATCACATATGACTATTTTAGCGCGCTCACTGATCAGTAGGTATGCTGTCTCGATTATACTCAGCTCTAAGCCCTCCTTGGTTTCTCTGCCGAACCACTTACTGGATAGATCATGATAATCTTTCCTGACAAGCCCCTTGCAGGTGTCTGTATCAAAGATTATCCTATGTATTTTCGGCATATATTGCACCACGCAAGTACTGATCAACGTTACATCTTTTTCCCTAGAGTACCAGATATTACAACAACAATATATTATTGCAGGTGTGCCATCTATGGATTACCCATACCCAATCAAGATCAGAGCTGTATGGTGGGAGAACAGCCAGGTCTGTTGGATAGACACGTCCAAACTACCGTTCGAGGAGAAAACCTACTGTACTGATGAGCCTGAGAGACTTGCCAGAGCCATTATCGCCATGGAGATAAGGGGTGCGCCAGCCATAGGTGTTGCGGCCGCTCTAGGCGTAGCCGCCTACGCCATAAAAATAGCGTCGAGCAATAGGGAGGAGTTCATCAATAGGATAGAGGACGCTATTAAAACACTATGGAATACCAGGCCTACAGCACATAATCTGTTCTGGGCGCTAACACGTATGCGTAACACATTAAGATCAACAGTGAAGGAGGGGCTGAACACCAACGAGATAGCAGATAGGCTCCGCGAGGAAGCAATAAGAATAATGGACGAAGATATACGCTCCAACATACGCATGGGTGAATATGGGGCCGAGCTAGTCCCTGACAACGCAACAATCCTAACACACTGTAACGCCGGCGCACTAGCGACAGCTGCCTTCGGCACGGCCGAAGGAATAATGCGTGTCGCCTGGTACAAGGGCAAGAAGATTAAGGTAATAGCGACCGAGACCAGGCCCGTTCTCCAAGGCGCGAGGCTGACTGTGTGGGAATTGATGAAGGAAGGAATACCCGTGACTCTCATAACCGATAACATGGCCGGGTACGTTATACGTAAGGGGCTCGTCGATCTAGTGATCGTTGGAGCGGATCGTATAACGAGGGAAGGCTACGTCATAAACAAGATAGGTACATACATGATAGCGCTCGTCGCTAAGAGGAATAATGTGCCTTTCTACGTCGCGGCTCCCACGAGCACGATCGACCTGAACTCTTCAATCGAAGATGTCGTAATAGAAGAACGTGACCCTAATGAAGTCAAGAAGGTCCTAGGAAAGCCAATTACGTTAGAGGAGGCAAAAGCACTGAACTACGCCTTTGACATAACAGATCCTGATCTAGTAACAGCTATAATAACTGAGAGAGGAATAATAAAACCGCCCTTCCCTGAAAACCTTAAACGCATTGTTTGGAGGGGAGGAGGTTAAATATATAATTTCTCTATCTCAACAATCTGAAATATGGTGGGCCCGTCGTCTAGCTTGGACTAGGATGCGGGGTTCGGGACCCGAGAGATCCCGCCGCTGGAACGGGCGAAACTCCCCGTGACCCGGGGTTCAAATCCCCGCGGGCCCACCTCTTATTCCCTTCTAGGTGCTAGGAATGGATATTAGGACAACCATGAAGTATGTTATTGGCCTGAGCGCCAAGGAACTATCCAGTATTCCCGAAGTTTCCTCGATCTCAGCGCTAAAAAGAATAGTCAAACCAGTACTGGCCGGATTCGGGGAAGGGCCTGCATGGTTCTATGTATCTCCTAGAAGAGACCATATAGTCGTCCCTCATTATTTCTGCACCTGCAAAGACTACACCATAAGGGTTATGGCAAGAAGACATAACCTCTCCTGCAA
>JALWQP010000143.1 GCA_027083045.1 Desulfurococcales archaeon | reverse complement strand
ATTATTCATTAAGTATTAATCTGGGTATTCCTGACGAGATTATGCGCGAGCAAAACTGTGAGTTCACAATATTGGTTCAAGTAGCAGTTCCTCAGTTAAAGGTTTATGAGTTTTTGAAATTTCTTGATTATCTTCGTAGACATAATTACGTCGTGAGCTATAAACTATACGAGCTCCTTCCGGATACGTTTGTTAGGTTTACTATTCCTTATCTTAATTTTGATCAGGAGCGTAAGGATTGGACGTTGGATGTTAAGAATGTTCAGGAGTTATTGATGAGGAGATTTATGATACCCCGCGTCTAGGCCGCTTTTGATTTTAAGCTTAAAAACGGTGTATGTCAACTTCTATGTGAAAGACTATGTTGCGGTGATGTGGTGATGGAAGTTGAAGTTGGTTTTTCTAGGATGTTTTCTCCTGGCATTTCTATTGTTCTGAGAGGAGTTATCTATACGGGTATTCTATTGGTTGCACTGTTGCTTTGTGTAGTCGGTAATGTATATGTTGGGATTAAGCCGTTTCTTCTCCAAGACTTTGTATCATCGCTTGGATATACTGGGGGATTATCAGTACTTATTACTGCCTTAACACTTTTTCTAGCTGTAATAATACCTTTCCTGGTGTTAATAAGTAGGAATGGACTTATTATGGGATATATACGGTCAACTATAATCTCTTCAATTACCTTGGTATTAATGGTACTTGGTATTATGTGGTATAGTGTTTACCGTGAAGGAGTCCCGACTACACAGGATACTATAGCCACTATAACGCTGTTGCCGATGCTTATAGCTCTAGTCATACTGGATCGAAAATATTCATACATAGCAGTTAAAGCAGAGACTACTAGGCTTCCCAAGGATTATATAGCTATTGTCAAGGTCTATGGAGATATTAATGGTTTTGAGATACATCCAGTGCCTGTGAACTCGTTCAGCGTACAGGGCCCCTTCAAGACGCTCTATGCCCACTATTATGAGTTACATTATATGGCTGGTAAATCATCGTCAATAACCCTGAAGTACAGGGGCATAGAGATCGGGAGGATTAATATTTCTGGGGCACAATTACCGCTCAGACGAATACGGTTCAAGGCTTTCGTAAACGATGATGATATAGGAGTATATGAATACACTGTTGAGGTCCTTAAGTCTCTTGACATAGCATCTGAGCCTGTCGTCAAGGCTGTTGCAGCGAAGATCGGAATAGACGTAGATCAGATCCGTGAGATAATGTTTTTTGATTCCAATGGAACACCGCTAGATCCTAGGATTCTGATCAAGGAACTAGATGTAGATGAAGTCCAAGTAAAGATATACTTTACAGAGCCGTATATGGAGATCCTGAAGTACTACCGCAAAGAATCGATTATAAACTTATGGGATAAATTGATGAAACGCCTAGAGATCTATGGTGAACTCGTTGATGATTTAGCAGAAAATCTCGATAAAGCTCTTGTGAAACTGGTAAGCCTATCTGTTAACTGGTGGTAGATAAGTTGATCATAGTAACTGATAACGTGGTTAAACGTTTCGGCGTTTTTCCAGGTGTAAAAATAGCTGTTGTAAAAAGACTCATGTATTTACCTAGTTCTATTAAACAGATATTTGTTGATGATGTTGGAATCGCTAGTTTACCTAGAAGATTGGGTGCTTCACGCTATGAGAGCATGGAGTACTCCGTTGTTTTAGCTAAAAAATATATTAAGGGATTACCATATGAAGATATAAATGTTATTGTGATCGATGCGAGTTCTGGTTTTGATGTTGGTGTTTGCCTTGCAATACTCGAAGACATAAATAGAAACATCGACTCGTTAATGGAAAAGAAACTAAGAATAATAGTTATAGCACCCTCGCTTGATTCAAAGGAACATGTGTTAGCCAGATACTATTCATTTTTGAAAATAATATTTATCTACGACATATTCCTCAATTCGCTGAACAAGAATGTATTCACGTACACGTTCATGGATTCTGGTAATCCAGCCCAATTGTTAAGGCTAATTTCTGAGTATTACTACTCGCAGGAACAACCAGGATCAGCAATACTATACGAACTCAAGAGATACTATCTTCCCATAAAGGATATGCTCGTCTTAATGAACGTTATAAATCATAGAGTAAAGCTTGAAACAGTGCTTTTATCTTCAAAGATGATCCTCGCCATATTAAATACCCTCCTAGATAAGGCACAGCCAGAGTTATGGGATTATGTTAAAAATAAAAAATGGGCTATCAAGGATGTTATCTACAAGATCAGAAAAGGTTATGGCGAGATAGTATCGGCTGATGATGCAATCATTAGAACCGTATCCGAAAACATGAAGCACATAAAGTTTACCGAGCTGCTTGTTCATCCACGTAAAATAATTGAACTGCTTATGCAGGGCATACCGCAGAAAAAACTTTATGAACACTTGATTAGCGAGACTGATTTAGAGAAGATCATTAATGACGAGACATTATTACCTATAACCGAAACCATCATTCCTGGAAGTGAGGATTGTACTGAATTAATACTGACAAATCATCAGTTAGCGGCTCATCTCAGGAAATACGAGGGGTTTACCCGGATTGTGGAAAACGCCGTGCTCGGTGATGAGATAATTAAGTTAAGAATTAGACGAGCAGCTATATGTGAAGCCTGTAGAGAGCAATTCTTTTCGAGGATCAATAAGAGAATAGTTAACGCATATAATAAGTTATCAGGAATGTATAGCGACATGCTTTTCCCCTCTGAGGTACGGATAGGCTCTGCAGTTATTGATAGTGAGGCTCTCGTTAAATGTGAGCTGATCAACTATAATGCATGGGCTGCTCTAGGAGAAGAACGACGAAGATACTGTCCTATCTTATATGATAAGCTAAAAGAAGCTGGAGTATAATGTATTTCTTATGGGAGGCGCCCAGAGTCTATTCACGACATGTTTTTCCTAATAAATGACGGGTATGGGTAAGGTGATACGTTTATGGTAAGACTTAGGTTTGGACCCGCGGGAAAACCGGTCTCACTTAAAAATATTGATCTTATTAGGATACCTGAGAAACTGCGAGAGATGGGCTTAGACGCTATGGAGTATGAAGCAGTAAGGGGGGTCAAGATAAATGAGGAAAAAGCCAAGTTATTTGGTGAAGAGGCGAGGAGAAACGATATTCTTCTTAGTTTGCATGCACCATACTTTATTAACCTGGCGAGCGCCAAGGAGAAAACTATTGAAAATAGTATCAAAAGGCTTAATGCATCTATACAGGCTGCTAACTGGATGGGAGCCTATGTTGTAGTGTTTCATCCTGGATATTATACGGACGCATCATCGTATGACGAGGCCTTGTAACGAGGCCTACAGAACCATGAGACAGCCGTAGAGGCTAGGA
>JALWQP010000142.1 GCA_027083045.1 Desulfurococcales archaeon | reverse complement strand
TTTCAGATAGGATTAAACGATATTGGCTGTTTCTTCTTTTCTGTACCACTATTCTATCTCTCCTTAACATTGCTCTCATCGTGAGAACCGGATCAATCAACACGTTAGTCGGCATATTCATTCTGCTTATTGTCCTGATTATTGATTCTTATTATATAGCTAAAGCAGTGCTTGGCAATTTGGAGAGATATGATACATTTATAGTTCCCGCATCACTATTGATAATTACGATAATAACTTCACTCATATGGTGACAATGAGGGGTTGATACATGCCAAGAAAAAAGAAAGAACTCAAATGCCCACGGTGTGGCTCCAGGAATATAGAAGTAATCAAGACATGGCAACTAGTAGCGCCACTACCGGATAAGAGGGGGCGCATAACAATTACGGTTATGGGCTCTCTTCAATGCAAAGATTGCGGCTACAAGTGGAGAGGAGTCGTTAGCAAATTAAAGGTCGGCGGCACAAGCATCGAAGTCGAAGGAACTAAGGGTAAAAAGGTTCTAGGCGGTGAGGAAGAACAAGAAGAAAGGAGAGTTAAAGAAATAGTAATCGATATAGATGATCTCGACTAGATTATGCAAAGGCGAAACCATGTCAAATAATTTACAGAGAAAGAGCGGTGAAAACAAGATTACTAGGGCCGAGATAATAAAGGACGCGTTCATAATAGCTGTACTTGTTCTATCTATTTTCTCCAGACCTATCCTCGCGGTTGTAACGGGATCACAGGCTCCTATCGCAGTCGTGGATGGTTATAGTATGTTTCCCGTTCTTCGGATGGGTGATATAGTTTTCTCATACAAGTGCCCACCTCAGGACATACATGTTGGTGATATTATTATTTATCGTGGAATAGATGGGAAGCTCATCATACACAGAGTTATAAAGGTTATAGTACGTGATGGGGAATATTACTATGTTACAAAAGGCGACAATAATCCTATTGAGGATTATTTCGAATTTACAGGTCCTGGCATACCATACCAGAGAGTTGTAGGGAAAGTTTTCGATATAAATGGCGCAGTATTCAAGATACCATACCTAGGATATGTGTCCATATGGTTCCATAACATTATCTGATCATAGTTTGGCTAGAATCTCATCATTCCCTATGACCTCTGTTATCCATTTACCCGTTGATCTCAGCTTCTTGATTGATGATATGAATTTTTCAAACGTGATCTCTTCTCTCCTGTTCCACTCATTATATGCTTCTCTTATTTTCTCTAATGCCATGTAGTGGTAATAGCATAGCCCCAAGCGGTATTCTTCCCTATTACATGCAAGGCATTTTCTATGCGGAGAAATATATCCCAGCCTTATCGATAAGAGGTATCCGATCTTATCTTTGACCTTGTCAAATTCCTGTAGTAGCTTAACTATTGTTTGACGTGCTTCTTCAACTACTTCTTCGCGTCTAGCTCTACCGTATTTGATAGCCTCCATTTTCTCCTCGAAATACCTGGTCATTTCAACGCTGGTTATCTGGGGAAAATGCTTAGTCAATACTTCTATGATCCCGAGCCCTAGATCTGTTGCGTTTACCTTGCCTCCCTTTGCTTCAAGATATCCTCTTCTGAACAGTAATTCTATTATTCTTGCCCTAGTGGCTTCGGTACCGATTTCGACTTTCTCCATCCATCTCAGTATCTTTATTTTCGTGAGCCGCTCAGGGGGTCTGGTATATGTTCTTCGTAGCCTAGCTGTTTTAATGGGTACATGTTCGCCCCTGGTGAAAACTGGTATGCTTTTTTCCTTCGGTTTAGAGAAATAGTAGTAATATAGCCATCCAAGCTTGCCTATCCTCTGCCCCGATACGCGGAACTCGTAGCCTTCACGAGTCCTGAAGTGCGCCTGTTGCTGGATCAACAATGCCTTCTCAGCGAACGCCGCCAGGAATCTACGGACTATCAAGTCATAGATCTTCCATTCGTCACCGCTTAGCTTACCCGGTTTTAACCCCGTGGGATAAATGGCCGGATGCGCTGGGTCGTCCTTTTTGCCCTGTACAGGCTCAAGTATTCCCCGCGTCTCCTTCATGAGCCTATCAATGAGTGGGGCATACCTATCTACCTCCGCGAGCTTCTCCATTATTCCACGATAATTCAGTGTAGGCGGGAGTTTCTGGCTATTAGTTCTAGGATAGCTTATAAGTGCGTCAAGGTAGAGTTTCTCTGCTATTTTCTGGGTTTTGTAGGGACTGAACCCATAGATTCTCGCGGCTTCTTCCTGTAGGTCGCCCAAGTTAAATGCTGGTGGTGGGTTAAGATATGTAGTCTTCTCCGTATACTCGGTCACCATTAGGTATCCATCTTTCTTTATGCTCTTAATGATCTCTTCTGCCTTTCTCCTTGTTTCGAGAGAGCCAGAGACGTATTCTAGATGTATTTTTTCTCCGTCCTTGATGATTGTTACATCGGGTATGAAGAGCGGAAGGGGTATGAAAAGATTTCTCTCGATCTCGTGATCTACAACATGTTTTAGTGTTGGTGTCTGAACTCTTCCTGCACTAAGGATTGTTCTCTTGCCTGACGACTTTCTCACCGCGTCCATTAATGCTCGACTAATATTGATCCCCCATATCCAGTCGAGTTCGTGTCTGCAAAGACCTGCTTCTATCATTTCATAGTCTAGTCCCGTGAGTTCTCTGAACGATTGTTTTAGCTCGGCTGGTGTTAGACTCGAGTATTTTACCCTGTAGGCTCTATCGGGGTCTCCCATGAACTTTATGATGAGATAACCTATAACTGAGCCCTCTATATCGTAGTCACAAGCATTTACATAGCAGTTGGCATTTCTCGATAGTTTCTCTAATAGTTCAATGAATTTCTTCGTGTGCCTAGCTGTCTGGTCTATGATGTATAAAGGTTTCCACTCATATCGGAAGATCGGGTAGCCCCGTTTATCAGTGTATAATCCGTATAGGTGTCCAGCCGCGCTAGCGATCATTATATTAGCTCCATTACTTCTTATTACGTAATATGGTATCCCCTTCCACCTATTCCTCACGAACCTAGGCGATAATGCATATGCTATCTTGCTTGCTGCTTTAGGTTTCTCAGCAATGACTAGTATGTTTCCTCTTAAATCCCATATTCTGACCTTCCGTTCAGATCTATGCTTAACGGAGGCGATTTTTTCTTGAGACACGTACTTTTCTCGCTTCTCTTTTTCTTCGGTAGACTTTATCCGTTCCTTAGGCTTTTTCCCGTGTTTTTTCAGATAATCAAGTATTGTCTTTGCAGACATACCTATCCCTTACATTACGGGCATTGACAACACTAATATAGCGAGATATAATGGTAGTACCCACCACGGTTTCTCGGAAGAGAGTTGGTTTGCTGGGCCTGGATGGATGCCTCTGCCAAATACTAGTTTGAATAAGATCAGTATAAAACCTAGGAACGTATAATAGTATCCTAAAGACGTGTAGCCCATTTCTATCAGTGTTGTCCCTATTAATAATACGCCTATTATTACTATGTAAGAGATCATATTGTGTGTATGTGGACTTGTTAGGGACCTAATTACATGGCCTCCATCCAGCTGTCCTATAGGTAATAGGTTGAGGAAAGTCACAATGAATACTATGAAGGATGCGAAGGCCAGTGGGTGAAGCATTATAGTATATCCCTGAGGTATTCCTCTTAGCGCTATTATTATTTGAAGCATTAATGGCATGAATGAGAGCTCAGCTGCTTGTCTTGCCTGTATGAGCCTTGCCGCATGCTCGACCGTTATTAGCTGAGATAGATAAACCCCGATTCCCCCAATTATTGTCGCCGCTATAAATCCGAAGATCGGGCCTGCTATTCCAATGATAGCTAAGCTTTTTCTGTTAGGTGGAAGTGTTTTCATCGAAATAACTGCTCCGAGGGTTCCGATAAATCCTAGCTGAGCTGGAGGAGCTGGTATGAAGAAAGGACCGTCAATAATTACCCCGTATCTCCTGCTAGCAATCATATGTCCCATCTCGTGAAATGCAAGAGCGCCTAAGAAACACGCTGTGTAGATCACAGGATCGAATATACCTTCGGATAATGCCAAGCCTGTCAAGAAAACAGTGATAAATGTTACCAATGAAAGAAACAACTGAACCGTTCTCCTTTTTTTCTTGTTAATTTTTAGGAGACGTATTATTGGTTGCTCATATTTTATCTGAACAGGCATGTAGCCATATTTTGATACATAGACACTATAGATATTGTTAAATTCTTCCTCGTCTAAGCTCCTATCGACATATATATCTATAACTGGTGTACCTTTGATTGTCTGTTCATTAATAAATTCTATGGAGAGTCCAGCTCTTAAGAGTGGTTTCAAGATACCTTCTATTAATCTCGTCGAGGAGCCTAATTGCTGGGATTGCTTGTTTGCTTCCATCAGGCCTCATCCTAAGAATAGTCATGGGTAGTAGGCCTCTTAATAATTCTACTATCGCTATTGCAACGGGATCTCTAACAGGGGCTTCGTTCGGATCGATCAGAGGCGGGGCACCGAGAGATAACTGTAGAGACCTCGCACCAATCAATCTAGCGATCTCATATCGAGTTAAACGTTTAGGCCAAATATTTTGCTCGCTATTATTCATACCTATCAGCCCATCAATTAGTTCGATGGCATTTAGAAAGCATTTTTAAGTCTAGACAATAGGGATGATACAGGTCTTTTAAAAAAGTTGCTCTAAAAATAATTGTTTTCCTTACTTGAAGTTAAATTTTCCAGCGCCGCCCTTACTTTTTTCCTTCTCTTCCTTCTTTAGCGGACTAGCCGCTATTATGTCATCGATCTTGAGGATCGTTGTTGCGGCCTCGGTCGCACTCTTTATCACATTCTTTTTAACTATAGAGGGCTCCACTACATTAATCTTTGTTATGTCCTCAGTGATCCTGCCGTTAATCACATCGATACCAGCATACACCTTGCCCTCACTGTGTAGCTGTCTCAACTTCATGAGCGCCTCAAGTGGGTCTAGTCCTGCAGTTTCTGCTAAGATCATCGGTATCTCTTCGAGTGCTGTGGCGAATGCTTCAATTGCTAGTTGTTCCTTACCACCAATCTTTGCTGCGAAGTCTCTTAGCTTGAGCGCTAGTTCTACTTCTACAGCACCGCCTCCAGGTAGTATCTTAGGCTCTCTCATTACGTTCCTGAGGACATTTAGTGCGTCCTTGAGGCTTCTCTCTACCTCATCAAGGATCATGTCGTTTGCTCCGCGGATGAGGATTGTCACTGCTTTGGGGTTCTTGCATCCCTCGATGAACACCATCTTGTCGTTTCCTACGCGGCGCTCTTCAACTAGTTCTGCCTCTCCTAGATCATCGGGTGTTAGGTCTCTCACACTGCTTACTATTCTTCCTCCTGTTGCTCTTTCTAGTTTTTCCATGTCGCTTCTCTTTACTCTTCTTACTGCTAGTATTCCTTTCTTGGCGAGGAAGTGCTGGGCAACCTCATCAATACCCTTCTGACAAATCACAACATTAGCACCAGTCGAAGCAATCTTCTCAACCATATCCTTCAGCATTCTCGCCTCCTCGTCGAGGAAGGCCTTTATAAGCTCTGGGCTGGTAATGTTTATCTTTGCGGTTATCTCGGGCTTCTCTACTTCTAGAGGCGCGTCTAGAAGCGCGATCTTAGCGTTCTCTACTCTCTTCGGCATACCTGGATGGACTACTTCTTTGTCGAGGACGATACCGTAAATTAATTTTGTGTCTAGGATGCTTCCTCCCTTCTTCTTCTCGATCTTTACATCGTCAACCCTGAGCTTTAATGTTCCGTCGGGCTGTTCCTCCGCGACTGTTAGGGCCGCGTCGATGGCTATGTTGGCTAGTTTCTCCTCAATGCTTCCCTTACCAATATATTTACTCGACACGGCTGTGTCAACGATCTTCCTTAGCATTGCCCTGTCCTTCGGGTTTACCTTGATAGCTAGCTCATCGATTATCTTTAGCGCTTCCTTCATTGCCTTGATATAGCCTTCAATTACAAGGGTAGGATGTATGTTCTGGTCAAGAAGCTCTAATGCCTTACCAAGAAGAGCGCCCGCAAACACTACCGCCGTGGTCGTACCATCTCCCACCTCAGCATCCTGGGCCTTCGCCACTTCAACGAGTAGCTTGGCGGCTGGGTGCTGGACTTCCATTTCCTTAACAATTGTTGCACCATCATTAGTTACTGTTATATCGCCGAAGCTGTCCACTAGCATCTTATCTAGTCCGCGTGGTCCGAGGCTTGTTCTCAGGACTTCTGCTAGTGCCTGTGCTGCCATAATGTTTGCTCTGAGAGCTTCACGGCCAGTAGTTCGCTGGGCTCCTTCTTTGAGAATAAGTACAGGCATTCCATAAAGGCTCATGCTCATACACCTCTCACGTCAGGTTCTCTAGATACATTTCCCTTGAGTATTGAGGGAACCGCTTCTATATAAATTTTACGTAGGAACTCCTAATATTTAGATCACGCAAATAGGCGAAAAATGAGAAAAATGATCATAGGTGTCAAAAATGGTTAGGATTGAGCTGGACACTGTGCTGAACATCTACATGAAATACTTTGATGACCTCGATGTGTATAATGCCAATAGATTCCTAGCACTCGTTGGTGAACTATTAGCTCACCTAGCGAACACAGGTAAACTAGAACTAAATGAATTAAGAAATATAGCTATGGAAATAAGAGATGCGATCGTTGATGTGGGTGGAGAAATAAATCTCTACGTAATGGAGTTATTCGGAATACTTGAGAATGCAGAATCACCTAATGATATAAAGGAAGCATTGGATCTCTCTCGCAGACTATTCAGGGAGGATAAATTCGAGAAACTAGAAGTCTAGATTTTTAACAAAACATTCCTATTCCTGAGAACGCTTCTAATACCTCTTCTCAATACCATGAGATCAAGCTCTCTTCTCCCAAATACACCCTGTTGTTCAAATACTACTTTTCCATCTAAAAAGACTCTTATACAGGGAAGCGTATGAATACCATTAGATAATTCTGGTGTTTTCTTAACATTTATTCTGAGGACAAGTATTGATGGATCAACATGTTTTTCAACATCCCTCATTGTTGGATAAAACTTTTTTGATTCTTCATTGTCGGGATCAAAATACTCAACGATCACTACTCGATTAGTCTTAATTGCTCTAATAAAATCATCCATTGTATTTATCTCTATCAATACTATTCACCCTCTGAGCGTCTTACCTAAGGCCTTAATATCCTTGTTTCCTCTTTCCCATTTCCTCGATTATTTTTTCGATGTCGGATTGACGCAGATGTATGGGATAATAAATATTCTTCCAAAAATCTATTCTGTATCTGGGGCTTTTAACATCGATTTCGCTCGATAAAACAAAACCTAGGTTCATTACATCGTTTAGTTCGGCCAAGCTAGCATTTTTCACGTATTCTTCAAATTTTTCCTCGAAGCCAAGCATTTCTCTGATATACTTTTCAGATACTATGTTGCCGCAAACATAACATATAAGGTCCGGCATTATTGCTCTAAACCCGCATTTCGGGCACTCTATGGGGGATGGACGTCCATATTTCTCCCATAGGCTCTGCAGCATCATTATCAGGTCTTCCCTGCTCATATCCTTAGCCAACCTATATAGCCGTGGTATTTCTGGAATGAGGGCTCTGTCCCCGTAGGTAATTATAAATTCTAATTGATCGGGGGTAGGGTTACGTATTGATTCCAGCATTTTTATAGCGATGATCATATTAATTTTCCGTCTATGCCTCTTGATCCTTTTGATCAATACATCTATCTTTGGCTTATAGCTTAGACTAGTGATAATCGTGTGCATAACCTCTTTCACTATTTCGTGCTGAATTTTTTCATCTATACCCAGAGTATCAAGTCCTAGGTATTCAGCTATATCTTTGAAAATAGCCTCAGCATATGCATCTATATCGAGCTTTTTCTTCTTTCTCCTGCGAGTTCTTTTCTTCTTCACTTCTGCTTTTCGAACTATGGCTCACCCCGCTGAAAATAGATGATAAAGATAGGAAAAGAATATAAGCTGATGATGATCATATCCAATAATATCGTTAGTATTATCTAGTCATAGTTCTCAATATATTCTGATACTAAATAGCTAATCAACATTTTTGCGATGTAAGGTCTAGCGGCTAATTTTCTCACAATCTTTTTAAATCTTTCCGGGTTTTCATCACCATTTAGACTATCATCAATGATTTTTTCCGTAATAAATTCGAGGATGTCTACATATCTTTCGGATAGATCTATCTTGTCTGAATAATATTTTTCGATTATCTCCTCAATTATATCGCCAAGATATTGCTCGGCTAGATCAACCAGATATTCGAGCAAAGCTATTTCCGCATCCACTCCAAACACCCTTTACTCTCGTTGACCACTGTAAGTTTTAGCGTCCTTATAAATTGGTTCCCTATTTAAAGAATTTGTAGCTTAACTAAGTTTTTTGAACTATGAAACAGTTTTAGGGGGTTATTATACTAACATAACATTGTGGGGGCGATAGTTTCGGTGGAGAGTCTCTCACCTATTATTAAATGGTCTAACAGATTATGTTTCGAGATTTTGGAGAAAAAATTCCACTCAGCTAAAATAATTGTGTTTGTCGAGGGTTTTGAGCCAGACAATATTACAGTGAAAACAGATGGGAAATACATTTATGTATATGCTTCTGATTATAATGGAGAAATCTATAGTATGTCATATAAATTATGGTTTAAGATCACTAAAATGAAGAAAACATTAAAGAACGGTATTTTAACGCTCGAGCTAAAGGGTTCAAGGATTTTCTGGATCATATAGTAACTATATAATTTTCTAGCCCTTTCTCTAGATCCGCTTCCCTATTGATCCTCAGGTATGCAGCACTTAAAATACCATAAGCTGGTATCTTAGCGTCAAATAATGTAATGACCTTTCCATCATGATTTATCTTATAACCATAATAAGATGGTTCATGTGCTCGAACAATGTAATTCGTACCGGATAATTCTAACGTTTTCTCCGTGATCTTCTTCCCAAACATGTATCCGGCCCCGCGTGGTGATTCCTGAATCGTTATATCAGACTCGACCGGATCGTTCCATAAAATCTCCTCCAGAACGCCGTCATCAATACTTGGAATACCAACCGAGAATGCCTCTTCAAAACTACATGCTTCAAGAACAGTAGATGGCGGGCCTCCATGTAGAAATAGTATTCTTCCAGGAACCCTTGCTATTACAGGAAGTCTTTGGAACATTCTGAAGAACATTCTATATAGTAGTATTCCCTTTTCTGTCCCATAGATGCCTCTAAGAATCGCTGAGAAATCATGGGGATACGGCATTAGTAGCGGCGGCGCCTCATGATTGCCCCTTAAGGCCACTATCTTCTCGGGATGTAATGATTTTAGATAAAGTATTGCTGTTAGTACTTCTAACTGCTGATCCCCTCTATCGACATAGTCGCCTAGAAAGACGATCTTGATGTTATCATGTTCTAGTCTATTAAGAAGTTCCTCTGAGGATAGAATATCCAGGAGAGTCCCGAAATCACCGTGAAGATCACCGATCACATATAGTTCTTGGTAATTAGTTATTTCGATGAGGCCTGGAGGACGGTATATTAGTCCACTATATGTTTTGTCGATCTTTTCTAAAACATCTATGATTAAACTAATTATTTCCTTAAAATCAGACATAGTACTTATCACTAGATTGCTGAATTCTATTTCTTCCAATACGAGCACCATCCACATACTGCCTTTCGGAAATCATTCTTGAACTGGATAAACTAGTTTGACAGGGAATATTTCAACTTTAACATGGCTCGGCAAATCGATCGTGTAGAGTTTATCCCAAGCATGTATAGGGTCTATCCATGCAATCAGGTATGCCCTAAATGGATCATGATATACTATGTCAAAAATATCTACTCCAACAAGTATTTTTTCGCGATAGAGTTTGAGTATAAAAGATACAGCCTTAGCCATTGACGGCGATGATATTCTCAGTATTACACGCATAGAGTTCCTAGGCCGTATAATGTATCGTTTATAGACAAGATTATTAAGCAGGTGATTATAGTAGTGATATTTTACACTATGAATATTTGTTAAACCTACTTCTTTCCATAAGGTATACAGATCAATATCATATTTAGAAAAATGTATATCTTTCAAAATAGTTATAGCAAGAAACTCATCTATATCATCATAAACAACACATTTCTCGCATACATCAAGCTTCAATCGTCTCGAAAATGTAAACTCATAGACTATTAGGGATTCAACTATTTTGCTTAATTCCATGATCTTGACACTACCAGTATGAACCTTGGGCTCTAATGTTCTGAAAAAGTACATGAAGAAAGTTGGTACAGGGAATATTGACAAGTAAATAAGGTCTGGTTTAGGAGTGATTTCATTAACATTGACTGTTCCAGCTCTCACAATGGAGATCATTATCCACGACGGCTTTAATAAGCAATGTGTATAAACACCAAATGTTCTATGAAAAATCCCTTCTTTAAGCCCTGCATTCACTATCCTTGAGATCTTTACCTTGGAGACACCAAACTGAGAGGCTATCTCTTTTTGGGTACTTCCACTATTAAGTCTTTCAACTATTAGCTCGAGAAGCTCCTTTTGATCAGGAAGCATATGCTAAGACCTTTCTATTATGTTAAGTGCATCCCTCATTTTATCTATTAGGTATTCTCCACAACCAGTTATACTGCCTGACACTTCTTCCTCGGTTTCCGTAACTCTGAATCCGGCTTCTTCGAGCTTGTCGGCCAAGATACGTCTTAATCCTTCATTACGTCTACGCAGAGAAATCCTCAGCCTATTTATATCGTTCTCATGTATTCTTATTGTCACTATGTTTCTTTCATCACTTGACACCGCATGAATAACATAGAGCCTATTCTTCTCACCCATGAGATTCATTTCAGTAACACTCTGTATCCTTACCCTGTAACCTCTGCTTTCAAGGAGTTTACCCATGGCCCTACTAAGCTTATCATGTTCAGCGGCTACCATTTTCCTCACAGCCCCCAATCTACAGGCTCGGCAGCGGCCAAAACTCAACATCCAGAAATAATCTATGATTTGGAAGAGTATTTAATACTCAGCACGCTCGTGTTCATATCATTCACTAACGGTCATACTGGGGATATTCATCATCGTTAAATGGGCTCCGACAAATGCCTTCTAATCATCCTTCATTGTCGGGAGTACTCTTCATCGCCTTGAAAAAAGTTATCCTAGGACAGAATTAAGCTTGTCCCTCACTAGTTTAGCGACTGTTCTTCCGTCTACCCTACCACGGACCCTGGCCATGACTGTGCCCATGACTATGTTGAAGGCTTTTTGGGGCTTCGCTTTTATCTTTTCCCAGTTACTTTTGATCGCTTCATCTATTATCCTAACTAGTTCTTCCTCGCTGATCCTCGCCAACCCTAATGCTTTTGCAGCTTCCCGTGCACTTGCTTCAGGTTTTTTGGCGAGATAAGAGAGTATTTCGGGGATGGCTTCTTTTGCAATCTCTTTGTTGGCTACTAGATCCATTACTTCATCAATATGTCTATCCTCAATGTTCTCTATGGGTACGCCTTCTCCTTTGAGCATTTTCAACGTATTAGTTATTGTTGATGCTATAAGTGTTGGGCTTACATATCCTCTGTATTTCTCCACTAGTGCTTCGAACAGGTCGAGCCTTAGATCATTTAGTATCGTGGTTGCTAGTTCTTTGCTGAGACCATACTCCTTGATATATCTCTCTAGCTTCTTATCGAAGGGCTCAGGAGTAAGTTCTTCTGCTTCACTGAGAAGCTTATCATCAACCAGTACGGGCGGTATGTCTGTTTCGGGATACATCCTGGCTGAGCCAGGCCTTGGCCTCATATATTTTGTCGTTCCATCTGGATTCGCTGCACGTGTTTCGGGAGGAACTCCCTGGAAAGCCATCTTGGCCCTCATAACTACTGCTTCTAGGGCTTTGACCGCCTTATCGCGTCTATCAGCTACTATGACGATCGCGTCTCTCTCTTTATCAGCGCCTAGTACTTCGTACAGCCTATCTACTTCCTCCTGTGTGATACCATATGCTGGTAGCTCGTCTGTATGGAATATTCCTCCTACTCCTCCCCATACACGAGCATAGTCCGCGAGTTCTGTTCCAAAGCGCCTACCAGGCTGTACTTCACGACCCAGCAAGCCCTTGAATCCCCTCAGGACTACAGCGTATACACCACTATCCTTCCTCTGTATAGCTCTGCGTATGATCTTCGATTTCGTGCCACGAAAGATCTTGGACACATCTTTAAAGTCATTAACGATATCCTCTGGGGTAAGGCCTCTTCTCTGTAGTTCATCCCTTATTTCGAGCATTGTTTTTTGTCTAAGAGCCTCGTATGCCACGACTTTGCTAATAAGGTAGAGATGTTGTACTCCTTTGATCTCTATTTTTTCGCCGCCACGTATGGATACGTTTAGGTCTTGTCTGATAGTTCCTAGGCCACGCTTTGCCTTGCCTGTTAGCCGTACAAGCTGCCCTATTTTGAAAGCCACCCTTTCGGCCTCATCAGGATCGTTTATATCGGGAGCAGTAGCGATTTCTATCAATGGTATACCTAGCCTGTCAAGCTTGTATTCAACGAATCCTTTGCCCTGAGATATTTTGCGGGCTGCGTCTTCTTCGAGGCATAGTGTCTGTATACCTATTTTTTTCTCGCCATCGTATAGATAGCCGTCGAGCGCTATGATCGATGTTCTCTGGAACCCACTCGTATTGCTTCCATCTATCACTATTTTTCTCATGACGTGTATCTCGTCGACAATATACATGTTGAGCGCCTTAGCTACGGCGAGAGCAGTTACTAGGGCCTCGCGGTTAATTTCGTGGGGAGGCTCCTCATCGGCTTCCACAAGACATGAAGATGGTCTAGGGGCGTGGTAGAGGTATTTTACCCTTTTCCTCCACTCGAGAAGCGCGGCTTCATCCACTTCTCCTAGCTCGCTTCTTGCTGGCCTTAATTCTCGGACGAACTTGTCCTCCGGCGCTTCCTCTACTAGTCTTGTTGGACAATTGCAGAATAGCTTATGCTTTGTAT
>JALWQP010000141.1:9917-13176 GCA_027083045.1 Desulfurococcales archaeon | reverse complement strand
TTATGTACTTATCGCCTGAACTAACTATCCAAGAGAGAAAATCCCTGATGGCCTCCGCCTTGTGAGGCGGGTATTTTACCCATATAATTATGTGTGTGAAACAAGTGATCGGATAAGATAGTCTCCCGGGTGAATACACTATTGCTTCCAGCTCCCTGCTGAAATCCCCGGTAGGACTAACTGGGAGGAGGCCTGTTTTGGCGGCGTTTTCACCAGCCGTTATTATCGTCGTAGTGTTCGGCTCTACATAGTACCCGGCTCTATTCCTAAGGAGAGCTATATCCAGCCCGTATCTAATGGCGTAGGATAGTTCGACATAACCTATACTGTACGGCGTGTTCTTTACGATCGAGATTATTCCCGCATTGCCCTTGCCGCCAAGCCCCCTACCTGTCTTATCGACGGGCCATTCGATATCCTTGCCGACAAGTCTCTTCGGCCATAAACCATTGCTTGATCTATAGAGGTAATACGTAAATATCTCCGTTGTCCCGCTAGAGTCACTTCTATGAACAACTACTATTTTAGCATGAGGCAGCAGATTCGATATGCCTGGATTAAGCCTCTTAATATAATCATTGTCCCAGTAGATTATCTCTCCGAGATAAATCATAGATAATACCTTACCATCGAGTCTTAGCCTATGGCCTCCTAGCCCAGGAATATTGTAGATCACGGCTACTGCGCCCAGAACAATGGGTAATTGTAGTATTCGTCCCTTGTACTCTAGCCATGTCTTGTGGCTTAGCGGCGGATCACTACCGCAGAAATCTGTTAGGTGTTCAAAGAACTGTTGCTGACCTGCGCCACTACCTACTCCATTATATTCTATAGTTATAGACGGGTGAACTTTATGGAAGATCGTTATCCATGCCATGAGCTGTAGTTGCAGGAACGTTGAACCGGACCCCCGGATATGTATGGTCTCCTTGTTACCAGCTATTAGGCTGGGGGCCATGAGGCTTATTATGAGGGCGAGGACAAGAAATAATGCTAGGGGTAATATCCTTCTTCTATTCATCCATATGGTGATCATTCTTTGCCCTGTTAACTCTCTGTTTGCTTGTAGAGTTTTTAACAGGCTTCCATGGAGGATCACTGGGGTATGTAGAGCATGGTTAGTTTATATAGATGTATATAGGTAGAATAGATGTTAGAGCACCTATAGCGGATATGAAGGGATCGATATTGGACAATAAGTACAAACGAAAAGTACAGTTGACGGGTAGCTCGACCTACATCGTCAGCCTACCAAAAGACTGGATTAGAAGACTAGGTATAAAGCAGGGGTGCGAAGTACTGATCAATATCATGCCGGACAACTCGCTCAAAATCACGCCCCTGATATCTAGGGAGAAGGGAGAAGAACCTCCGCGTATAAAGTTGATCCAAGTCAAAAACATCAGTGGAGATGCACTAGTAATAGAGATGATCTCTGCATATCTCGCAGGTTACGATCAGATAATTCTTGAGTACCCTGTCGAGCTAGAACGTGAGATTATCGAGGAAGTCGAGAAGGTTCAGGCGAAGACTGTTGGGCTCGAGGTTCTCGAGGAGGAGCCCGGACGGCTGAAACTCTATATGATAGTGGATAATACCAGTCTAAGTATTCATGAGTCATTAGAGAAGATGATGAGCATAGCTGTGCTCATGATTGACAATGCTCTCAAGTTCTTGAAGGAGGGAGAAAAGGTTCTTTTACAAAGCATTGTCAGAAAAGACGATACTGTCGATAAGTTATTCCTGCTAATCATGAGGCAACTCAACCAAGTACTTTCAGGCAGGATAGGCCTGGATAAAACCGGGCTGAAGACGTATCCCGAGATATCATATCTTGTTATTGTGGCTAAGAGTATTGAGAGAATAGCTGATCATGCGGTTCTGCTATCCAAATACATAACTAAGATTGATCCTTCAAGAGAAGTATATCATGATATTTATGAACTACTAGATCTGGCCAAACAAGCCTACATGTTATCGATAAGGGGGTTCAGGCTACATGATACGAGACTCGCTCTTAAAGCACTTAACAAGATAAGCGAGGCAGAGCAACGCCTTAACGATTTCATGGAGACCCTACCTCCAAGCGATGGCCTCAACGCAATATATCCTGTGCTAGAGAGCATCAATAGGATAATCGCATACAGTAGAGATATTGTGGAAGCAACATATAATCTAGCAACATACAGGGAACTGATCGGCTATGTGGATCGCAAGGAAAAAGCCTGAACTAAGACTTCTCGAGGGGGAACCAGTACAGTATGGGGACATAATATGGATTGTCAAGGGGGAGCAACATCCTCCTGGATACTTAGTGGC
Organism: Desulfurococcales archaeon; assembly: GCA_027083045.1. Taxonomy (GTDB): domain Archaea; phylum Thermoproteota; class Thermoprotei_A; order Sulfolobales; family Desulfurococcaceae; genus JAADCY01. The sequence goes on along the minus strand of JALWQP010000141.1, from coordinate 10,857 downwards.
TTATCCTCGCTATGATCTAATAAGAAAAGACAGGCTATCAAATCATGAGAAAAACATACTTATTAGAGAGCATATCTTTTATTGGGACTGCCTAGACCTACGCGTACCTGTTATACGTCTTCATAATACGATACAACATTATAGGGGATTATCGTGGCAAGCCGAATTAGTGAAAACTATTATGGAGCAGATCATAGATGATCTGGGCGAAGTAATTATATCGGGTTCATCAATAATTATGACGGGCAATGACGTAGACCTAGTTGTTTATACAACCAAACCTGTATTGGTAGTAGAGAAGATAAGAGACAACCTAGGTGTTCTAATCGAAGAAGCAGGGACAGGTGATCTGTATAGGGAGTGGTTGTTGAAGCATAAATCTACCCTGTCTTTCCAAGAATATCTTTGTTTAAAGGAAAATAGCCTGCTCCACATTAAGATACTAGGCTATCCCGTTAGTCTGAGAATAGTCCCCTATTATCACGGCTTCTCGTCATGTGTAGATCCTGTCTTTTTACGGAAAAGATACTCTGGTTATCTGGATATTGTAAGGCCCCTTAGCCCACATACTACTCCTGCGAGATTCCTTGCCAGGATATCCGGTGGAGAAAAAGTTGTCCTTGAGACTAGGAGAATATTGTATGCAGAGGCGCAGATCGGCAGATACTTCTTAGAAAATGGCTATATTGAAGTAAGAAAGACTGGTAAATATATTGTGCCAGATCATGGTATACTTCATCCGGTCAATGTATAAATGATCTTATCCTATCCACTGCTATTCTGAGATGGGTTTCGATCTCATTTACAAGTTCATATGGCTTACCGATGAGCAGATCCATGTTATTGATGTAAGGTATATTGCCGAGATACTCCAAGCCGTATTTCTCAGCCAATTTTTTCAAGGGACCCGGCTCAGACGCCATGTTCTCGATCAAACCGA
>JALWQP010000141.1:0-9907 GCA_027083045.1 Desulfurococcales archaeon | reverse complement strand
AACCGATTAACTCGTGGCCAAGCTCAATAAGGATCTTGACGAGTTTCTCAACGCTTTTTATCGCTAAGGGACTAGGGGTACCAACTATTAGGGGTCTTGGAGAAGGTATGTATGTCAATATGTCAAGGGCTTCGTCCCGGATTCCGGGCGGTGTATCAATAATGAGGACCTCAACTCCTGGCCATCTCGTAATACATAGTATTTCTTTAAATACTTCATCTACATATTTCCCTCTGAGAGGCAATGGCTCGTCACCACTATAGTATGCGGTCGTCATGAATCTTACACCAGCGACCCTTGGAGGCACAACTCCCTTCTCCTCTCTAGGCCACGAGCTGATATCGGCGCCTAGTAATACATGGAGGCCGGGATTGGTAAAGTCAAGGTCTAATAGCCCTGTCTCGATACCTCTACGGGCCAGCAGAACCGCTAGTGATCCCGCAATAACTGTTTTGCCTACCCCGCCCTTACTGCTCATGACAGGCACAATAACCTTTATCTCTGAGAGCTTCTCCTTTGCAGCTAGAAGCCTTGGATCCATTATTGCCATGGCTACTCCACCTCGATCAGGGTCACATCCACTCCTCTCCCCTTCACTATATCGAAGTCCCGGCTACCACACACTGGGCATTTATAGTAGGAGAAAATAGTCTCCGGGACAAAATGTATGGCTTCCCTGACCGTGTCATCGAAAACACTCATGTCTGGCTTCCATTCGTGCCCGCATTTCCTGCACCGTAGTACTGGTTCCTCGTCCTCGAAATCTATGTTTGCGACGCTATAACCCATGCTTTCTAGTATTTCTCTCAATGCGAAGCCAAGTATCTCCTTATCAATGCTTTGAAGAACTCCTAATCTCACGATAATCCTCCTGATACTCTTTTTCTCGTCGCCAATCCTATGTATGATGTATCTTGCTAGGGCATCAGCGAGAGCCCATTCATGAACCATAGGGAGTCCACCAATCACGGAATATGATGTTATGGGATAAAATAAATATCATGTAGAGTCTAAAATAAGATAATATGATCCTCCAATAACTGACGAGCAATTAGCCAGGGAGATAGCATTATGGTTGACATTCACAAAATATATTTATGGATCGATAGATACCCTGATTTTGCTTTCTACATGATTTTTGTGGTAAACATTATAATTCAATTATTCTTAGGAGTCGGCCTTCATTTCGTGGTCTCTGTGCTGGCCCTTATGTTCTGTAACTTCATAATTGTGCTGGCGACAAATCTCTTAATGAAGAACTTGTTAAGGGCGAGCAGACCACCTGCATACTACAGGGTTCACGGAAATGGTTCGAGGATTTTCAGAGGATCATTTCCCAGCCTCCATGCACAGTTCGCCTTCGCGATGGCCACTACATTTGTTGCAACCCTATATATCTATGAGGGATACCGTTTACTGACACCTAGAATGATGGTAGCAATACCTATGATATACTCTATGGCGTTCATTGTTGCGATGTCTAGGTACTCGATAGGGGTTCATCGTCTCCAAGACGTTTTTGGCGGAATAATATTCGGGGTGGTCTTCTCGCTTCCGCTCACATTGTATATTTATGGAGCTTTCTACGAGCTCCTCCCTGTCCTCCAAGCGTTCTTTGACTTGTTCTTCTTATTCCTAGTCTTTCTCCTATCACATTATGAGAGGAGGCATGTGTCGCCTAGATGATCAATGGCATGTTCTCCGCCCATATCCTGCATGTTCCCTCACTGCTAACCATACAAGGCCCATAAGGGTTCTCGGGCGTGCACCTCTTCATGAATAATGGGCAGTCCGTCGGCTTGGCTGCTCCCAAGACTATGTCTGGGCAACGACATCCCGGGAGGTGCTCGCGTGGACCGGGTTTCTCCTCAATGCCTAGGACTGTGACGAGGTCTCTATTCCCGTATTCCTTCTTTGGATAAGCACCGCTATCGGGGATGTAGCCTATGGCTCTCCAATAGGCTGTCCTAGCCTCGTAGACTTTCTGAATGGCTTTTTTCGCGGAGATGTTTCCCTCGGGCTTGACAACCCTCGTGTACTCGTTTACTAGGCGAGGCTTATTCTCGAGCTTCATCTCGAGGATATACTTTACTGCGAGAAGCACGTCCACGGGCTCAAAACCCGAGACGACGACTGGTATGCCATATTCTTCTGGGAGAAAAACCCATGCATTGGCGCCAATAATAGATGATACATGGCCGGGGGCTATTACTCCGTCTAAACGTATGTCTGGCCTGTTTTCCAGTAGGTGCTTAATCACAGGCGGTGTGAGCCTGTAGGCGTGGAGGATCAGGAGATTTTCTGGGACGCTGCGGGCCATGAGAGGAAAAGCAGTTGTAGGCATCGTGGTCTCAAAGCCTACTGCGAAAAATACGTGCTTCTCATCCTTCTCCTTTAATGCGTGTTTTATTGAATCGAGGAAACTATAGACAACCCTAACCTTACCGCCAGAAGCATGCGCCTCATACAGGCTCCTAACCCCTCTGATCCTTGTTCCCGGCAGCTTGTATGCGTCGCCATATGTATGTATAACGTATCCCTCAAAACTCAGGTCGATGAGTAAATCGACATAGTACCCCGGAGTAATACATACAGGGCATCCAGGCCCAGCGATGAGCTCTACGTTATCCGGCATTAATGTCCTGAGACCGTAATGCGATATTGTCCACTCGTGGGTTCCACAGAAATTCATTATTTTCAGAACATCACCGTATTCTCTCGCGAGAAGATGGATCTCATCGACTATTTTATTTGCCCTCGGGTTTCTCTCGAAGACATGTTTAATAGTCCCGATAATATCGTCTCTCGGCAAAACGCTAAGCACCATCCGCTCAACGAGTGTTCGAGGATCTTATATGGTTAATGCCCTCTATTATAGGAATATCGTTATTTACCCTTATGTGTAATGTTTGTATACAGCTTTATATGAGCCTATCAAGTAAACATTGTTCATCTATACGTTATTTTATCAATTTAACAAGCACTTTTTCCCCCTCGGCATATCCTTCGATATGCCCAGGTATGATCACGTAGCCATTGCTTCTCGATAGACTGGACAGTATACCGCTTCCCTTCAGCATGTAGGGCTCCACATAGATTATATAGTCCCCATATATCAGCCTGACCCTTATGAGGCTAGTATACCCGACACGGTTAGGCAGGCTCCTACGGAGAACCGCTAAGGCCACCGGTCTCTCGAGGCCATTTAACCCGTACTTTTTTATCATGGCCTGCCTCAAGATAAGCTCTAGGCCCGTCCACGCAGCGACAGGGTATCCGCTTAGCATTAGCACGGGCTTATCGTTCACGAGTGCCAAGCTGGTGGGCCTCCCCGGTCTCATCGCTACTCCTCGGAAAACCCATTCTCCCAAGTTCTCGACAACATCCCTTACGACATCGCTCTCACTAACGCTCGTGCCTCCCGTGGTCAATACCATGTCGTAACGCCACGTAGCGTACTCAATAGCCTCACGTATCGCATCGTAGTCGTCCGGATAGATCCCGAGGTAATCGGCCTTGAAAAGCCCAGTCTCCTCAAGATATGCTTTGACGAGGTATCCTGTGGAAGCATATATTTTGCCCTCAATGTACGGTTTCCCGGGCTCTAATAGCTCATTACCAGTGCTGATGATCGCGGCCGACAGTCTCCCATACACTCTGACTCTATCAATCCCATTACTAGCGATTATCCCTATGTGCTGGGCCTTGATTCTCTCGCCTCTCGGAACGATAACTGAGCCTTTGGAGAAGTCCTCGCCTTTCCTCGAGACGTTAGCGTATGGGCTGACAGGAGAGTATACCTCTACCTTGTCGCCTATCTTCATTGTGTCCTCGTACATTACCACAGCGTCCGCGCCCCTAGGCAGAGGAGCACCAGTATGTATCTCGACGGCTTCTCCAGGCCCAACCACGTGTTTGCCGGGCTTATCCCCTGGCTTCATGGAGCCCACTATTCTTAGCACAGCCGGGTTGTTTACACTGGCTCCCTGGACATCTATCGATCTAACAGCATAGCCGTCAACAGCACTACGGTCGAACTCCGGCATATCGATCCTCGCCACTATGTCCTCGGCGGAATAACATCCCAGAGAATTAATTAGCTCAACACTCTTGATAGGAAGATTCTTGGGTAGTACCTTGGCTAATCTATTAACCGCTTCATCCACACCGATCAATTTCCCCAGGAACTTGGGCATACCTATCACACCATGTTCTCTCATGGATTACTCCTTGCTCTCCTGAATAGGTTTAGCCTGGAAACAATTAATAATAGATATGATATGACTATATGGTTGAAGCCCGTAATTTATGTAAGTGATGCCAAATGACCAACAAGTACATTAAGTTGCTGGCGGTGGCCCTAGTGGGGATAGCTCTCCTTTCAGCACTTATTTATATATCAATATCTAACCAACCTCAAGGAACCAGCAATAGTGTCCAATATATTCCTCGGGAACTTCTCAAACTCTATGTTTTATCCAGCCTATATCTAGACAGGGCAAGCTCGTCACTATACCATACTATGTACGATTTACCCTTGTCAACCAACATAACCATAGATAATATAGACCAGCTGCTTTCCCGCTATAAACAAGACGAGAAGTATCTTCCCCTAGTCCCCGTCACAGGTATTGATCGCTATCTCGTTGGAACCTATGAAACATATAGAGAGATAGCGATCATAGCCAGGGATATAATAACTATAAATAATAGTATCTCGGAAATAATGCCGAAAATGAAAAAGACACTAAGATCTTTGGTGAACTGCAACTATACTGAAGCCATGCAGGACTACCAAGGAATCAGAGACAAGGTAGTCCGCCTTGAGGAAAACATCAGTAATACATTACTTAATCTCACAAGTATCAATATATCCTATATCTTGTCGTCAAAACATATACAAGTAATCAATAGGACTATAGCACTGCTCAGACAACTAGACGAAATACTCAACAAATACACCACGATAATGGACGAGATCCAGAAAAACCCGATCATACTGCAAAAAGCATGTATGATAACATCAGGGAAACATCCAGGCATCGATAAACAACTGATCGAACAGGCGCAGGAACTGGTCAACCAGATGAGTAACTCGCAGCTCGGTGGCCTCGAGCCCGAGAAAGACGCGCTCGTGGCCCTCATAAGCAACATATTGTCTCAGAACAGTAATGGCGGTCAGGGACAATCAAGTAGTAACGGAGAGGGCGGATGCGCAGGCTCATATAACTACACGGAGACGGACTAGTAATGATGGTTTTCACGAGGCCTTGGATCCTCCTCATCCTACCAGTTATAGTTGCGATAATTGTATTCATCCATAAACGATCTACGGGGAGAAAAGTTCGTCTTGCCAGTGCTCTCCAGGGAAGGGTAGGGCTTAGTGCTTGGAAGCTATTATTCACAGCTATGGCGGCCTCAATGCTGATCATTACATTGTCCCAGCCAGTTATCTCTTACCAGGAAAGAATACCTATTAACTCAATAGAGGATATGATAAAGTACAATGACAGGCTTCCAGCCCAATACATTATACTAGTAGACGTGTCCCCAAGTATGCATACTGGAAACCCTCCACGCCTTGATACCGCGCTGAAAATTGTCAGAATGATCGTGGACAATATAAGGGATAATGGAACGATTGTGCTGAGTGTTTTCGGCGGCCGCGTAGAACAATTATATGTCGGGACACCCACCAATATATCAAGGATCCTGAACATGATCAGGAAATACGATATAAAATACACAGCCATAGGGGACGCCATAGGATACGCGGTATCATGCGCCCACGCATCCAGCCTCCCAAGCACTGCGGTAATAATAACTGATGGAGCCAATAACTACGGCCCCGATCCAGTACAGACCTATATTTACGCCAACAAGACACATCTACCTATACTCTTCATAAGAATAGACAGCGACCCCAGGGCTAACCAGCTGTTCGCAGAGCTAGCGAGACATGACGCATATATTGTTTCAGCATCAAGTTTTAACACAAAATCCCTTGAGCCAGTCATAGAGCATGCGATGCAGCGGATGAAATATACTGCATTGGTTGAGACTGGTAAGAACTACGTAGTAGTGAACAAGACCACCAATCTTCCAACAATGGTATTCGGCTCAGTGGCGCTGGTAGCTATCCTCTTATCGAGGATGACGTGGTGAGAAAATGATTGTTTTCGAACACCCAGTAGTGTTCATAATCGCCATAGTCTCTGCAGCGACATATTTCATTATATCGTTGAGGAAGTCTAAGAAACTCTACATTAAACACAATAGATTCTACAATCCGTTGATAAAGTATGTAAAATATAAGACGGGTAGCCAGACAACCAAGACCTTGACCGAACAAACCCTAATCGCCATCTCGATCTTCTTAGTAATATCGGCTCTTGCTAATCCCTACCTAGTTATCACCGAGTACAAGACAGTCAACATTGTGGCGCAGGCAAACCTTAGGATCAAGGTTAAGCCAGCCATAGTATTGATAATAGATACTTCAGGCAGCATGTATGGGGAAAAGATCGAGGAGGCTAAACAAGCATTAACAAAGTTTGTCGAAATAATAGATGGCAAAGCCGATATCGGCCTTATATCGTTTGCTTCAACCGTGAAAACAGCGATACCGCCCACTAGAGATACAGACTTGATCATCAATGCGATCAGCAGGCTCAAGGCGGTAGGGGGAACGATGTACCAGTACCCCCTAACAACAGCGCTCAACTGGCTGAAAACCTATAGGTATTTCAACGTATCTGCATATGTTGTTTTCGCATCCGATGGACTACCCGCAGATCTTCCAATGGCAGAGGATATCGTTAAGCAGTTCGCATCGCTGGGAATACCAATATACACGATATTCATAGGGAAGTCGAACATAGGATATAAGACCCTAGAGGAAATAGCTAGGGAAACCCATGGAAAGTGCTTCCAGGCAAAGAATGCCGCCGAGATAATGGAGAAATATATCGAGGCGGCAAAGGATGTTAAAACAAGTATTTTACGATCGGTAAACGTCACCGTCACAGATAAAATAAGACTTCAGAAAAAACTATCCCTGTCATGGTTTCTTTATGTAGGCGGATTAACGGCTTACATTCTAGCCATAATCATATCTTATAAGACTAGAAGAATTACCTATTAGATCTCCTTCTTACTAACCACCTAAAAGTCTCCTTAACTGCCTCGGGATCCCTTTTATAATCAATAAATATCAGCGCCAAGCCTAGGAAAGCCACAGCCGCAGTTCTGAGAACAGCATCCCTGCTTACCTCAATATAGCCTATGAACCGGAACGTTAAAGGATTGATATAGTAGATATCAATATTCTTCATAACCGAATTTAATATTCCGTTCGCGGCCCAGCTACCATTAAGGGCTGAATCCACGACGTGTCCTATACGGTACAGGTTTTGCGACGGCATTACATTGAGATCTCTTACAAGCGTATTCCTATCTACAACATAGATTATCACCATATAAACATATCGATAGCTTGTTAACTTGTTCTCGCTGATCCTTAGATCGATGATTATGCCGGGCATTATATTTACTTCATATATGATATTACTGTAAGCAACTGTGAGGAATCTATTCATAACTTGCGGTTTAACAGCACCCGTTATATGTGGAACAGGCATGTAGGTTCCAATGATCAGGAGCTTAGCTTCTAGGGGGGTATTAAGACTCATAGGAGAACCTGATACTTCTAGGGAAAACACGTAAGGTAAGTTCGGGTTTCCGTAGTTTTTGAGAATACTCTTAAAGTCAATGCTTACAATTGCGAAGTAGGTTTTGCCCCCTATATTGGATGCTATAGAGGCTATGGTCGACGGGCTATTTAATGTGTATATAGTCAATTCCGGTTTTTGAACAGCAGCTATAGCCATCGCTATAATGCCTACCAGTGATAACATTATTATCAACATGCCTAGGTAGCGAAGCATCATACCTCGACCTCTCTCCAAAACATATAGCTAAGTAATATGAATATAATGTCAAAAAATACAAGAACAATAACTGATTCCAAGAAGGGATTCATTCCGAACACGCCTACCATACTATATGAAGATATTGCCACATAGAGTAGCTGATTACATATGAGGGTTATACCCTTAAAGATCCCCTCTCCAAGGCTTGGTGTGAATATCGATGCTAGCAGTCCTATTGAAAAAGGAATTATTACCATAAGCAGAAATACTGCGAAAACAGCTAAGGATCTCCGTTTAGTAAAAGCTCCAATAGTCATCCCTATGGTGCCATAATATATCGTCTGTAGAGCACAAATTATGAGAAGCTGTCCTAGAGATACGTTTAATCCATACTGTCTAACAGGAACAACTAGTATTGACGGATCAATGATTAGTGCTGGTATCGAGTATATGAGGAGAAAGACTAGGGTTTGGAACACTACACCACCAAATAACCAGGCGCTATAATACTCTTTACGTGTTAGTCCGGTTGCCAGATAAACTTGTATAGTCCCCTTCGATAGTTCGTCAACCGGCTCAGTAGCTAGAGCACTGATCAACGCCACATATATGAAGAAGAAGAATGGGAGAAGGGATAAGCTCATTGATGGTGAGGAATAGAAAGCATATGATATTATAGCAGAGAATATGAGTGTAAATACATAAAATATTCTTATCTGTAGCCCAACAATGTAATCTATGTGGTTTATTATTCTTCTAATTGAGTCCTGCAAGCTTTTCATATAGTTCACCCAGCTCACTGGATACAAGTTCTAATTTGGTCTCGTCCCCGACGATCTCTCTGAGGAAATATTGGATCTCATCCACGTCTTCTCCCGTGGCTTTAACGAGCAGGGTATCGCTGGCTATCTCAACGGCTTTTATCTTATCAAATAAAATTAGCTTCGAAGCAAGTCTTCTTGGATCGGAAACACGTATTCTGAATATGGCGGTAACCCTATACCTTGTAACAATTGTGTTAATGTCGCCATATTCTACTACCTGGCCCTTCCTGATAAACACTATATAGTTAGCTACCTGCTGGAGCTCAGGCAAGATATGAGTAGCAATAATAACTGTGACGCCGAGCTCGCTCATGAGATCTCTGATTAAACTTATGATTTCCTTCCTAGAAATAGGGTCGAGATTAGCGGTAGGCTCGTCGAGAAGCAGTATCTCGGGATCGCCTAGGAGAGCTATTGCTAGGCCAAGTCTTTGGATATATCCTCTAGACAGAGATTTTATGTTGAAATCAAGATACCTCGTAATACCCGTCAGCCTAGCTATCCTATATACATCCTGTGAAGCAACATTCCTAAGCTTGGCGATGTGTCTGAGGAGACTCCATACTTTAACTTGGGGATAAATGGGTTTCTCCGGCAGATACCCTATTTTTGAGCGTACTTCATGCTCTTCCTTAACAGGATCTTGTCCAAACACGTGTACTTTTCCACGGGTTGGTTTGATAAATCCTAATATAAGCTTGAAGCTTGTCGTCTTGCCCGCACCATTTGGTCCGAGAAGACCAGCGGCTACGCCGCCCGGGATTTTGAAACTAGCATTTCTCAGTGCATAGATGCTTCCTGCTCTTGAACGATATATTTTTGTGACATTATCGAATACGATCAATGAGTCTTCACCCTGGAGTGTTCTTCAGGACGAACTCGAGCCCCTCTTTTATGACGCGCATCCGTGCCGGCGCGGAGCCGCCGTACTCTATTATCGTCTCCATGTTCGGGATGACCCTATGGTTAGCTACGGGATAGAATACTGCATTGATATCTAAGGGCTCCACGGTATCTGCTCCCCTTATTGCAGCGTGCGCCTTGGCCGCTTTCATCAGTGCTATGCCTGCACGCGGGCTTAGCCCTAGCTCGAAATACTTGGATACAGGCTCCATGATCTCCGGTCTTGTTGCTCGGACAAGCCTAGCAGTA
>JALWQP010000140.1 GCA_027083045.1 Desulfurococcales archaeon | reverse complement strand
TCGAGGATCCTGAGGCCCTTGGCTCTAAGAATTTCAAGGGCCTTGTTTACTACATTGTCCTCCATGCCGTTCTCAACCAATATCCTGATCCTTACTTTTCCCTGCTTATCCATTTTAACAGCTACACGTCCGATGCCGAGAGCTTCTTTTACGATCTTCTCGAGATCGTCCTCCGAGACAAGTTTTCCTGCATAACTTGTTATCTCAATAGGTATTTCTCTGCTGACCATCCTCTTGAGCTCAGGCACTGTGCCCATCGCTATTATTCTTCCCTTGTTGATTATTGCAACATAGTCGCATATGACCTCTACCTCCCACATGTTATGGCTTGTGATGAGGACCGTCTTTTCCTCCTCATGCGCTAATCGGACGATCAGATTCCTTATATGTCTTGAGCTCGCAGGGTCCAGGCCGAGGGTTGGTTCATCCAGTATTAGTACAGGGGGGTCATGTATGAGGGCACGTGCAAGACTCAGCCTCGCCTTCATACCCAAGCTGAAGTCTTCATAGAACTTCGTGTCCGCTCCAAGCTCTAGTAGGCCTAGAAGATCCATGAGCTCCCTTATCCTCTTGTCCAGCTCTCGGCCGCTAAGGCCCCGCAGCATCCCGAAGTATTTTAGGTTTTCATAGCCTGTAAGTTTCCAGAAGAACCCACGCTCAACACTCAGAGAAACACCTATTATTTCTCTCACTTTCTCCGGTTCCTCTAGAACATCGTAACCCATTATCCAGGCTCTTCCCTTGTCAGGTATAAGTAGGGTGCTTAGTATTTTGACGGTCGTTGTCTTCCCCGCACCATTCGGTCCGAGTAGACCGAACACGGTGCCTTTTTCCACCTTGAAACTTACGCCTCTAAGCGCCTCTACCCTCCTCACTTTTCTGTGGATTAGGCCTCGCTTCTCGATATAGGTCTTGTAGAGATCCCTAGCCTCAATGATGGCTGGCAACGCCAATCATCCACACTATTGTACGTCTAAGAAGGTTTTGATAATAGTTGTTTACATATATTATTTACTTTAAAGAATTGTATAGAGTATTGGTAAGGGGTTCAAGGGGCTGGTCAAGGAACTATATTAGAAGAAAAATGTTTAAGATGTTTGGAGTAAAAGAGGGGTTCCCAGGGGTGCTCGAGTATATCTAGGGTTAGGCCTCGAGCGCTACTTCCTCGTCCTTGAACATATCCATTATGCTCAGTATTGATTGTGCGCTCTTCTCCTCTTCCGGGTTGAACTCCTTGATCGGTATGCCGAGCTCCTCCGCGATAATCTTCTTCAAAGCCCTAATACCAGCCAGCTCGACCTTATCCTCAGGGGAAAGGCTTGATTTTGAAACCAGCTTGGCTTCTCTAGCCATTATTTCCTCTAGTTCGTGCACGTATTTCAATAGGATAAAATTGCTTATCTCACGGGCACGGTCATAAATTCCTGCTTGAACACTCATACTCCTAAGCACACCTCTCCTATTCATCCTCTATCTAGCGAATGGCCCATCTCGAGTATATAATATGGGGACTACCGTGTTAACCCTGTAATAAGACCTTATATCCTCCGGTAACAATGTAGTAACAATACCTTCCCCGCTCTTTTATCCCTATAACATGTCATCAGATCAGTGGTGGTCTCGGAATGCCAAAAGCAGTCGTAAACATCACAGTAACTTATGGCTCAAGCATTGACGCGATAGTACTAAATGCTGTTATGGTGGCCGCATCAGAACTCGGGAAAGACGGTATAGAACCCAGGATCCTCCAGGTCTACCAGCCGGGCGCTAAGCTAAAGATAAGTGTCAACGGACTAGAAGTTGATATCGACGAAAACCTGCACGAGAAAATCATTGAGACAGCCTATGCTTCTCTCATTGAGGAAGACTATTCCGACCATAAGGATTTCCTAATAGACGCTGTAGCAGCTGCTACGGCGTGGAACGGCGACGCCTAGAGGGATACGAGTATACCTGCTATGAGCGCCATTATTATTCCCGCAAGCTGTGTAGGCTTTAGCTTTTCTCCTAGGAACAACACTGCAAGGACAGCAGTTATAGCTGGATATAGTGCTGTTAAAGGGATTATGATCGATGCCTTCCCCTTGCTAATAGCTATCATGAAGGCCAGGTATCCAAGTCCTCCCATAAGGCCAGCGATTGCTGCGTATAACGCGTAGATGTTTAGACTTATACTAAATCCCTTAGAATAAAGATAGAATATTAATGCCAAAGTAAAGCTGGCCAAGCTACTAATAAAGTATACTTCTCTCCAATCAAGCCTAGTCCCAGCAAATTTCAACATATAGCCCCACAAACCCCAAAGCACTAGTGTTACTATAGCGGGTACTAGCCATTCATGTATAGACCCCATGTTCTAACATCTCCTAACCGTTCATCATCCACGTTATCCATCTTAGAAACAGATACTAGTTATTAACGTATTTCATATACTATATTTCCACGGCCAAGGAGGTGATTTGACTTAATACCGGGAAGAATTATAGCGATCATACTTTTATCGTCGTTAATCTTTGCAACTGGATGCAATGTTCTACTACATGGTATGCTCTATAATGAGACAAGAAGGCTAAGCACTATCGGGAATAATACATTATTAACCGTAGCATTCACCGTCAAAAATATAGGTAATTACGGCTACGCGTCGATCTACCTAACTTATAATGGTGTTTACGCTTATGGTTTAATAATTCTCAAAGCACCAGATAAAAACCCTGAAATCTACGTTATGGCAGGCGATCAAAATCACTGGCTCGGCCCCATAAGGGATGTCCATATCGGCGAAGACATTACCGCATATATTCTCATTCTCGAAAATAAGACTTTATTATATAATATTGGTGGAAAAACAGGGAGGTATAATTTGGTATACTTACCCCCACTAACAACGTTGCATCTTGTAGTCGGTAATGTCACGGGCAGAACATCCACTGCCCCTAGGATCGTCTTTAAAAAGATCGCTGTCTACATAACAAATTCCAGTCTATCAGGAAGAGAAATATTAGCAGTGATCTCCCAAGGGATTCCTCCCAAATCAATGATCGTAGCAGCTAACATATCGTTCATACCCGCGACAATAACTACATCTACCGCAACACCGGCACCAACAATAACTACTCCACCTATACTGAATACGACCACAACACGTTCAATAACAACAACGTCTTCCTCGTCTCATCCAGAATGGCTTGGGCAACAATCTCTTGCAGTTGTAATTACGGTTATTGTACTGATAACAATAACCATGTTTTTGCTGAGGAAAAAGATCAGTGCTGAGAGGAATGAGTAGAACCTGTCTTTTTAAGGCTTCCCCTATGAGGTAATATATACCTGTACATGAGGAGTAAGACTATTGCTAGAATGAGGCTTGAGATAGAGGCGTAGAGTATATCGATATTACTAACCTTCTCGACAGAGTCTATAAC
>JALWQP010000139.1 GCA_027083045.1 Desulfurococcales archaeon | reverse complement strand
GTTATGAGGTGTTTGTGTTTTAGCCGTGTTGTTATGTTTGCTATTGTTTTTTCTTTTTTGCCTGTCGTGTTGGCTATTTCTTTTATTGTTATTCCGGGGTTTTCTACTATGATTTTCAGGATTTCTTGTTCTATTTTTGTTAGTTTGTGCATTATGGTTTCGATGTATTGTTCGGGTATTCTGTATTCTTTGAATGCTCCTGCCTCTGGCACGTAGTGTATGGTGTATGGCTTGTCTAGTATTGTGAGCGCTATTATTACTAGGTGTGAGAGTATTCTGAGGCCTCCGCCGACCCCGACGATTACCTTGGCGTTGTTTATTGTTTCTCCTCGTAGTTTTTCCTTGATCATTATTATTGATTCGTAGGGGTCTCCGCAGGGGAGTTCTAGGAGCAGGGGCTCCGCGATCTTGTTGACTATGCACTGGCTCTTCAGCTGCTCGAAGGCTGCTTTGACCCCTATTACTGCTGGTCTGCATGTGAGGATGATTATCTTGTCGTCTATACCTGCATGGTTTGATACGAGTATTCTCATGGGTATGTTCTCGTGGAATCCTATGGGTAATAGGAATATTTTCGCCAATTTTCTATTCCCTATTATCTGATCTGGTTATATGCTTTTATTCTGTTCTCTGATCAGATCAGGAAAAAGCCGTGACCCATGATCTGGTTGTGATAAATGTTTTTATACATGTATCTCCACATTGGGCGCAGGCCAGATGATTAATAGGAGGCAATTGTTCAGGTTTATCAGGAGAATGTATTACTGGGCTAAGACGGATCCTGTGGACGAGGATCTCAGGGGGTGGAGCTGGGACAGGCCGCCGGTTAAGCCTAGAGCATATCTCGGCCTAGGCGTCTACGAGGTCGCCGGAAAGTACTGCCCCACGAGACGCGATGTATGGCTGAGGAGGAAGGCCGGCGTCAGACCTAAGTCCTCAAAAACAATGCTGGTTGGCAGGCTAATGCATGAAGCAATCGATAAAGCCACGAAGAGTGTTCTGAGGGGAGTTGTCCAGGGAAAGAAGGCATGGGAGATCTATGAGGAGAACCAGAGCATTGATCCGAGCCTTAAGGGCGTCGATGATGAGCTTAGACAACTATATATCAATATATACAAGTCCACCCTCATAACCATACTGGGAGAACTAGAATATGAAGCACTAACCACGAACTCCAGTCTACAAATGCCATTGTTTACGGAGTACAGGGTCGACGGCTCCCTGATCGGTCTCTCGAGCAACTTATCCGTCGACGCGCTGGCCAACGGGGTTATCCTCGACTACAAGTTCGGTGAAGCCAGGGATTTCCATAAACTCAGCATAGCAGGATATGCTCTAGCACTAGAATCAGAATACGAGACACCGTTTGACTATGGATTAATAATCTATGTCAGTAACAGAGGCCAACGCATCAGGATAAGTGCTAGGCCAGTATATGTATCTAATTCTCTAAGGAGATGGTTCCTCGAAGAACGGGATAACATTATAGAGATCCTGCTCAGCGATGAAGAACCACCGGTTGATAACAGGTGTAAAGAATCCTGCCCATTCTACGGGGTGTGCCATCCATGAGAACCCTGATAATAAGCGGTTATGGTGTAAGGATAAGGTTCCGGGACGGCGTATTCGTCATAGAGAATAGGAGTCTAAAGAAAACCGTTCCGCCAATGAGTATTGATCAACTAGTAATAGCCACAGGCGGAGTATCCATAACCTCGAAAGCCATCAGGAAAGCAATGAGTCTTGGAATCGACGTGGTCTTTCTCGACTCAAGGGGAGAACCGGTAGGGAGAATATATCCTGTCTACATTAATAGAACGGTTGAAACCAGGAGGATACAGTACAGGGCCTTCAATACATATAAGAGATACGACGTAGTCAATGCAATCATATACGCTAAGATCACGAATCAGGCAGGACTGCTGAAGAGATACTACTATATAACCAGGGATAAGTACGTGAGAGAAGGCTATACGGAAATCCTCAGTATTAGGGATAAAGAGCTCCCGGTAAAGGAAACCCGTGACTTTAATGAGGAGATAATGGAGATAGAGGCTAGGGCCGCCAGGATTTACTGGTCAACATACTCGTTACTAATACCCAAGGACTACGGGTTCGACTCAAGGGATCAGGATGGAGCGGATCCCGTCAACATACTGCTGAACTATGGGTACGGCTTACTCTATAAGGAGGTATGGAGATCACTAGTACTGGCCGGGCTAGACCCCTACGCCGGCTTCCTACACACGGATAGGAGCGGGAAACCAGTCCTCGTATTTGATTTCATAGAGCAGTTTAGGTTCATTGTGGACCTCATAGTACTGAGGCTCTTGAGGAAGAAGTGGAAACCAGTCATCGATGGGGGCCTGCTGAGCCGGGATAGTAGAAGGTATTTCATAGAGAAGATCGAGGAGTTCCTGGAAAAGGAGAAGACAACATACTATACGAGCCACCCGGTCACGATCAGGCAGGCCATGAAGAAGGCTGCCTTCCAGCTAGCAGCTTTTCTCCGGGACGAGGCATCGTTTAAGGGATTCATATATGATTGGTGATAACAATTGATCAGGGTACTGATAGTATACGATATAAGCGATAACAGGAAGAGGAAGAAGCTAAGCGATTACCTAAAATCAAAAGGCTTATCCAGGATACAGAGAAGCGCGTTCATCGGCAAGGTAACACACAGTATTCTAATGGACATAGAGCGCGTTATACCAAGATACATTGACAGGGAACACGATATACTCCACATCTTCCCAATAACAGACTATACCCTAAGATACATGAAAGCCTATGGAAAACCACTAGCAGACATAGCCGGGGAAGAACAACACGCAGTGGTGACAATATAGGATGTATAAGCCGAGAATAAACAAGTCAATATCACCGACAATGCTAAAACAATACATCTACTGCCCAGTGATCCCATGGATCATAAACTACTACAACGTGCAAGAACCACCAACATACAGCATGAAAACAGCCAAGGAAAAACAAGAAGCAAAACAAGGAAGAGGACAAATCCACATAAAGACAAGAACAAGCTACACAGTCATCGACGAGATAGTCGAAGACAAGGCAAAGAAGACACTCATAGAGAGAAAACAATACAGGTCAAAAAGCATCCACAGATACCTCGCACAAACAATATCAGCATACCTCATAGCTCGGCAAAAGATCAAAAACATAGAAGAAATAATAATAGACAACGGAGGAGAACAACACCGAATACCAATAACACAAGAAATAATCCAACAAATACAACCCCTGATAAAAAACCTAGAAAAAACACTAAACAACGAAAAACCACCACCCCCAACAACCAACACCAAAAAATGCAGAACATGCTGGTACAAAAAATACTGCCCATACCAATAAACACCCCGATCATTTCTGGGATTCCGGTTTTTCTCTCTTCGCCGGTTCATGGTT
>JALWQP010000138.1 GCA_027083045.1 Desulfurococcales archaeon | reverse complement strand
CCTTTGGATTACCTATGGTTGCCGAGACCCCTATGAACTGGGGTCTTCTCCCCCTTCTATGCCTCCTAATTCTCTCAACTATGGCTCTGACATGGGCGCCGAGAACCCCTTCGTATACGTGGAGCTCATCGAAAACCATTACCCTGGCCGAACGAACAAATGATCTTACCGCGGGACTCAGTACTAGGCCTACATGTATCATGTCCGGGTTCGTGACCAGTATGTGTGGAGGGCTAGCACTTATCCTCTTCCTATCCCTGGCTGGTGTATCACCATCATATACTGCGGCAGTTACACCGCCAAAGCCCAGTACTCCATGGATTCTTGCGAGCTGGTCCCTGGCAAGTGCTTTTGTCGGATAAAGTAGGAGTGAGACCGGCTTCGTTTTCTCCTCGAGGCCCAATTTGATCAGAGGTATAAGGAAAGCCTCGGTTTTACCTGTACCTGTGCCTGCCACTATGACTACGTTATATCCATCTATGATCTTCTTTATTGCCTCGTACTGGAACTTATATAGTCTCTTTATACCCCGGCTCTTCAGAGCATTAATGACTGGTTGTGGTAGTTCTATATCCTCTATACATGGGCCCAGCTCAGGCTCACTAGTTTCTTCTACGTATACATGACGTATCCCGACTCCTGCCTGCCCCCATGTCCTCTTGAGGAGAACTGATAGTTCTTCAAGCAACGGTTCATACATATTGCTCCACACAGCCAGAGAAAACTAGGACTTAAGAACCATGTCCCTGATCTTGCGTTCTTCTCTGCTTAGTCTCTTCCAGAGCTTATAGTGTTCCTCGCAGAGATAAACTACTCCTGGCCTGCGCGGAGGCCTTGCATGATATACTTTGAGCTTGAGTCCAGCCTTATCCTCCAACACCTTGGCATCAGGATAACTTAGTTCTCGAGCGGCCGTTTTCCCACAGCCCTCAACACTACAGGTTTTCTCGACCAATCCTCTACACCCAGAATATACTATGTGGCTACATCAATAATATGTTCACCACTACGGTTCATGCTGGCCAGTCTCATTGGAGAAGATTGTTATTCCAGGTCAATACTATAAGCTATAAGTAGATAATATTATGTGGTGCATAAATTATGCCTGACCCCTTCGACCCCTACGCTATACTTTCCTACGCCGAGAAACTGGGCGCAGACTTCGTTGACGTAAGGATTCAACGTAGGCTTTACGAGACGATACACTTGGATAACGGTGTTCTCAGAGAATACAGTATTGATAAGACTTACGGTGTTGGTGTAAGAATTTATCTTGATGGATACATGGGGTTCGCCTCAACTAACAAGCCGGACTGGGAATCAGTCAAGAAGGCCGTTGAGGACGCGCTACGCGCTGCTAAAGCTATGCGTCTTACCGGAAAGAAACAGGAGTTACACGAGAGAAAGACCAGCAAGGACTCCAGGACCAGCACATATAAGACCTCAGCCGGAAACGTGGACCCGTCGACGAAGATAAACATTGTGGTGGAAGCCTATAAGAGATGCAGAAGTGTTGAAGGCATAGTATCTGCCCTGATCAGGTATGGCTATGAGCACGACAAGAGACACTATGTCTCGAGCTGGGGCGACGATGTCCAAGTGGAGACCAGGCTGATAGGTATAGGCGTCCTAGCCATAGGGAAACATGGAGAGGTGATGGAGCGAGTCTACGATGCCGACTCGGCCGTGGCTGGCTGGGAATTCATAGAGTCAAGAGACTGGGGGATCTTCGCCGAAGAAGTAGGGAAGCTAGCTTCAGATGCCAGCAGAGCACCAGCGATAAAGCCTGGCGTATACACTGCTATCCTCGACAACGAGATGGTCGGCCTCATGCTACACGAGGCATTTGGCCATGCAACCGAGGCAGACGAGGTAGAAGCTAATGGAAGCATATTGAAGGGGAGGATAGGCCAGCAGGTGGCAAGCCCCCTCGTAACAATAGTTGATGATGGGCTGATCGAAGGAGGCTTCTGGATACCATATGATGACGAGGGAACACCAAAGAGACGCGTAGCAACCGTGGAAAAGGGAGTTCTCAAGGGGTTCCTCCACAGCCTCACGACGGCCAAGAGTATCGGCGGGGAACCAACGGGCAACGCACGCGCGATGGCCTACAGCTACCCGGTCCTCGTCAGACAGACCAACACCTTCATGCTTCCCGGCGACGCTAAGCCCGAAGAGTTGTTCGAGGATGTTAAGCACGGAGTATACATTAGGGGTAGGGGGGCCCTTGGCGGAGAAGTCAACCCTGCCATGGGAACCTTCACCTTCATAGCTGGTCCAAGCTATATCATTGAGAATGGTGAAATCAAGAACATGGTCAGAGGAGTAATGCTCTCAGGAATGATTCTCGAGACACTCAAGAATGTCGACATGGTGGGGAACGATCTCAAAGTCAAGACATCCGTTTTCGGAGGCTGCGGCAAAGGAGGCCAGATGGTACGAGTAGGAGACGGAGGCCCACATGTCCGTGTATCAAGGATAACAATTGGGGGTGGGAGGTGATCACGATGAGAGATGTTCTTCTAGATCTGGCTAAACGTTTCATAGATAAATTACTCGAAAAAGGAGCCAGCGAAGCGGAATTTTTCGGCTCATGGGCCAGGGTAAGGATTGCCGAGATATCCGACGGTAGGATCAAGGGAATAAGCGTATCTGATGCTGGTAAGTACGGGGTCAGAATAGCTGTTGGTAGGCGATTAGCCAGCATAGGTTTGAGCGATCTATCACCAGATATCGATAAGTTGGCGGAAACCCTCGTCAAGATAGCGCGGAACGCCCCTGAAGACAGGGACTTTCCAGGCTTCGCCACGAACTATTCCCGCGGAGTACTATCCAGCACATATGATGAAAAAATAGCCGAGCTAGATCCCGAGGGTATCGCTGGTCTTTTGAAAAACGTGGTCGAAACAGCAGGGGATGCGGGAAGAGGAGCTGGTGCTGACGAAACAATAGTGACGCAGGGAGGACTAGAGGTAATTGATGGCGGAAAACTAGTCGTTAATAGTTTTGGCGAACATCTTTATGAAGAGAACACGATGTTGTCAACATGGCTGGAGATAAAGAGTAGGAGAGATGGTAGTGAATCAACATTCTATCTCGAATATGGCTCTAGGCGCCTCGACGAGGACGAGATCCTGAGAGAAACTGTCGAGGCCGCAAAGCTGTCAACGCGCTTCGTAGGAGGAAAACCCATCGAGTCGGGCAAGTACGAGGTACTCCTACACCCGCATGTGACAGCCAAGTTCTTGGAGACCGTTCTCGCCCCAGCGTTCTCAGCGCTTCACGTCCAGCGTGGTAGGAGCCCGTTGAAGGACAAGATCGATAAACAGGTTCTGAACGAGAACATCGATATTCTCGATGATCCATCCATAGATTGGGCTACCGGTTCATGTAGCTTTGACGATGAAGGGATACCTACCTCGAGAAAATATGTCGTCAGCCATGGAGTACTAGAAACATATCTCTACGACCACTATACTGCCAGACGCGAAAACAAGTACTCCACAGGCAATGGATTCAGAAGGTCTGTGTCTAGCCCGCCGTCGCCCGGCTTCACGAACATGTATGTAGTAGGCAGGAACACGATGAAGTGGGAGGAGCTGATAGGGGAGATGAAGAAGGGTATTATAGTATATGGCGTCATAGGCTATTGGACAAGCAACTTCGTGAACGGGGGTACACAGGCAACGGTAACCCATGGCTTACTCGTGAAAGACGGCGAGGTCAAGGGTCCCATAAAAGGTGTCGTCATAGGAGGTAACATCTATGAGTGGCTGGGAAAGGATCTAGTAGGTGTCGGGGATAAAGTGGTACCGCTAGGTGATGTACATGCTCCAGCCATGCTTGTTAGAAATGTGGATGTGGCGGGAAGATAAAGAGTTAGTATCGTACCTCGTAGGTGATTGTTGGGTCAAGTATTTTTCTCCCATTCTCGGTTTCCAACACGAGATACCCTAGATCATTAACGTCTACTGCCAAGCCCTGAACTATTCCCTCTCTCGTCTTCGCGGTCACAACCTTATTGAGAGTATCCAAGTATTCTAAGTATTGTTCTCTGAGCTTCTCGGGCTCTTCTGCGAGTTTCTTAGCTCTTGATATCCAGCCTATCATCATGGATAGGATCTTGTTCCTCGGAGTCATCCCTCTTATCTGCTTGATGGATACTGCTTTCTCGATCGGTGGCTCGTTATTGACGTTCAGGCCTATACCGATGTAGATGATCATTTTGTTTCTGAATGCTTCGGCCTCGATAAGTATTCCAGCTAATTTCCTGCCATTTACCACTATGTCGTTAGGCCATTTTATCCTAGCGTTGATGTCCAGGCTCGTTCTCAGGATCCTCGTCAGAATAACAGGGACAATAATTGGCATAAGTGCTGCGGTCTCGGAGTTCGTGCTTATCTTAAACGTGATCCATAGACCCCCTAGTCCTGTCTTCCATGTTTTCCCGTGCCTGCCCCTTCCCATCAGCATGTACTCAGCAACTACTATGCTCCAAGGACCCAGGCCTCTAGCCGCCTCTTGCGTGGAGCCTAGGATGGGCTCGTGTACTAGTTCCCATCCCCAAGGATTAAGCATTGAGGGGATATCTGCCGGGTTCCAGATTATGTGGGATTCGTCTATTGTTATCAGGTAGTTCTTGGAGAGCTCTTCCACTGCTTCAACGAGTATTTTCTCCCTAACTCCTATTTCCCATGCAAGATCCCTTATCAACCAGTCATTGTTCTTGATTAGCTTATATAGAGCTAGAATCTTGACCGCAGTCTTTAGATCGATCACTCCATATTCACCTTCCCCTGATCCTATCTAATGTTTCACCCAACCCCATAATATATGGTAGGTTCGGGAAATATGTTCTGAGTAGCTCATATAAATTAATAATGTTATGTTTTCCCACATTGCCGGAGTCAATATCAACTATTCCAGATATCCATAGATTCGATAACAATCGAAGCATTAACGTCCTCTTCCCCTCCATCTCCATAGCTGCCGCGTATTCTTGTGGAAAATATAGTCTATGCCACAACGGCGTGGCGGCCATGAGCCCCATTATTATTTCCTTGTCCTGCCGGATGACCGGACAGGCGCTACTGATACCATAATCTACCTTGGCGGACACCAGTTTTAGTTCGTTGCTAATGATATATCTTACCTGTTTTGGTACGTAGGGGAAGCTCCGGCAGATCAGCGGCTTGTAAATATCCTGGATCATACAGAGATCGTCATGCCTGAGGAAAGGGCATCTCCCATCCACAAGCTCCATCACATAAGATAACGCTATATCTCTGCCTGTCCTCTTGTCAAAGACCCTATATCCAGGCCTTGACCTGTACTTTACGCCTAGGTGCTGGGCAAGGTTATGGAGAATATAGTCTTCATGCGGGAGAATCGATATAGGGGATGACCTACAGCACAGACCACATAGCGTGCACCGGAATGTCTTCAACACGCTACCGCCTACCGGATCAATATTTAGGCCGTCACATAGTATCCCGGTATCTTCTCGCGGTACAGCATCTGTACTCTCCGTACACCGTCTATCTCGTCGATAATCCTCTCAACTGGTGGAGGAACAAGCTTTCTCCATTCATCGTTTCCTTCGGCCATGAGCCTCCTAACAACGGAGCCCCTGTAGTTATCTCTCTGGAGTATCTCAGGTGTTATCACATTATATCCTTCTTCCATGAATATTCTCTGGATTATCGGGTTCAGTGTTATGACGTGTGAGAATGGCGGGGAGTATAGCTTGACATAGTGGACAGCTACTTTGCTGACCTCCATGGTAGGCAGTGTTACTGTGACAAGCTTGTCTAGTGGTAGGCCAGCCCATCTAAGCGTCTCCCTGATCATCAATAATCTCTCGCCAGCAGTGAACGGGTTTTCCGGTGTGTGGCTCTGGCTAGCCATACCTATTACTATTATTACTTCTTCGAAGCGCCTGTAGCAGTACTTGATCGCGTTGAAGTGACCGTAATGTAGTGGCTGGAACCTCGCGATCATCATACATCGGTCGTCAGGGCCTAGCAATCCCTGCACCCAACAATTAATTTAGGGCTTGAAGCCCTATTCTTGTCTTGAATCTATGCTTTATGGAGAATATAACGTTGTTTGGGAAAGGTGTGGGCATTGAATGTATTCAGGATCAGTGAGCCGGTAAGCCTCCTCATAGGCGGGGCGGCGATCATGCTTGCATTTGGATCATCGTATCTAGTACGAGGTGAGCTTGAGGTATTCGCTATAGTTGGGATTGCCGCTTTCCTAGCCAGTATTCCCCATGAGCTAGCACATAAGTATAGTGCTGTACGGCTGGGATGCTATGCGAGATACGTCTTGTCACCTGTTGGTCTATTGATAACGCTTGTTTCCGCCATACCTTATTTACCCATAAGATTTCTCATGCCAGGCTATGTCGTTGTCTCGAGCCCGTACTATGACCCTGTCATAAATAAGAGGGTCAACGGTGTGGTTAGCTATGCGGGCCCTCTAGTCAATATCGTTCTTGGTGTTGTCAGTATTTTGGCTTATCATTTCCTACTACCATGGCTTATCAATGTATATGGCCTATCCTACTGGATAATCGTGCTTGCATGGTTCTTGACAGTTAATACCCAGATCAATGGCTGGGTAGCGGTGTTCAATTTGCTCCCAATACCGCCTCTGGATGGCAGTAAAATAATTGTGTGGAAACCCCTTATCTGGGTAATAATGATAGTGGCTGCGGGTATAATCCTCTATATTGGGGCGGTCCACATGTTTTAAACCTCCCCTAAAGTTATGGGGTTGTGGATTGGTTGATAAGGATGTTTTAGCTAAACCTTATATTGTCCTCACTGTTATGGCGCTGTTCTTTCTTCTAGCCGTTAATCTCCCGAGGATTTTCCATCCTGTACCAGGCGGTGAAATTACTCCTGTGGTATTTCCTGATGTGTGTGTCTCGGTAAATCACAAGGGCCACAGTCTAGTTCTTAACATAACTAATATCACGAATAGAACGGTCTTGATCAAGTATGTCAGAATTAGGGAAAACAAGATATATGTAGATAGGACTCTCCTTCCCGGAGAATCCATGATCATTTATGTATCCTTAAACAAGACCTGTAATCCCGGCATCGGTTATATATCCGTAGTTATCAATGGACGTAGATATCATGTTTTGTTCTCATATGCCTGCGGCTTTGATACAGGCTATATTGTTTCTTCCCCCTTTTCTTCCTCGAACTCAATATCTAGCTCCTTTTCTTCTCCTTCAGTACCTGCTCCTTTAACCTCCTGTGCTTCTTCTAGGATTATCTCCTCCTCGATTATCTTGCCGAGCTTATAAAACTTATAGACCGCTATAATGTATATGATCAGCCCCATTACAAACACTAGTAGTCCTACGATCGTTAGAGGTGCCGAGATGGTCATGAATGTGGTGAATACTTCCTTCAATGTAATAGAGGCCTTTGCCCCGAACACAGCCGCGTAATGTTTCAAGCTGGCAACAGTAAACCATATCGCGGGTAGTTGGAGTATGCTGAAAATCCCTAGAACTATGAACAGCATATAGAGGTATCTTGGCATAGCCTGATCGGTGTCTATGCTGAGCCTCTTGAACCCTATTGATTCTATGAATAACCCTACGGCTATGAGTAATGGCGAGAAATAATTAAGGGGAGAGCCTGCCTGTTCGGCTATTTTCTCGAGATAAGAAGCTAGGGCAGATCCACTGAGTGTTGCATTCATACTTGGACTGGTAGTGTTTGCTAAGAGCTCTTGCCAGGGAGCAACTATTTTAGGTGAGACCAATCCCTGGATTATCGAGAGTATGAAGCCTATGAAAACTATGAAGCTACCCACTGCTGCTATTAGGTATGCCTTGTTCTTTCCCCATTTCTTTCCTAGGAGATACCATGACATCCCTGTCAGGAAGGCGCCAATGAACTGTACGAGAGGTATTATTCTGATGATGTATCCGAGCATGAATACCTTACGTAAAGCCGAAGGAAATTCTTTTAATTCTGGACGGTGCTCCACCCTTTACACCACGTATGTAATGCTCTAGTCTTGATATTATTTCCTTTACACGTTCCCTCTCTTTATGTCTTATGCACTGTACTACGAAGTAATCGAAGTACTTCTTGTACTGGAGCCTGTCTATCTTGCCTTCAGCCAGCAATTGCCGCGCCTTTAACCTGCATTCGTCCTCTAGGTCTATGCTCCTTGGAGCAAGGACGTATATGTACTCATATCTTGGGTCGGCCCTCCTTATGGTGACCATCTTCCTTATCCCGGCGAGCTCGGCTATCTTGCTAACTATTTCAAGGTCTTCTTTTTCGAATACGTAGCAATCGAAGTGCTTCAGGGCTTTGATCATTCTCTCTATGTATTCCGTGATCTTTTCCTCCTCACTCATTTTTCTCATCCCCTAGCCTCGTTCTTTTAACCGGGATTTTGAGCTGTTGGGCGACGAGTCTTACTAGCCATGCATATATGGGGTCTCCTGTACTCCTTCTTAGGTCGCCGTCAACGTATTTTGCGCGATATACAAGTTCTCCTCTGTGGTTGTATATTGATATGTATCCCTTGACCTTCCCCCATAAGTTCTTGACGAACCAGATATGGATTAGGTAGTCTCCATGATCTAGCTTTACATCTATTTTCTTTGCCCAGCCCCTCCTATATGTCGGTTTTACCTGTTCCTCACCCACGATTGCTTCTCGGTGCTTATTGATGCTTAGTAAGCCCTTGTCCTTCTTGTAGATTAGGGCCGTGCTTTTGATGACATGCTTGCCTGTCCTGCTCTTCGAGGACTCTATCCTGAGGCCGCTTATGATCTCCGGCAAGCTTATCCCTCTATATATAGGAGAGTGTTTTCCTTCAGCTCTATCCTCGGCTTCTCAACATCTATGACCAAAGTATATGGTTCGGGGGCTAGTTGTCTAGATATCCTGGTCTCCCGGGCCCTTATGACGAGTTGTTTCACGCCTTCATACTCCTTGGAATCCACTAGTTTGCCTTTATCGTCGTATATCCTCAGCTTGACAATATATTCTTCCGGCTTATGCTTTAGGCTTACAAAGATCTTCAATTTTATCCGCACCCTCTACTCCACTGCCCATTTCATGTATGGGTGATACTAGTAATAAATGGTCCCTCCGCAGGATCGGGGGTGTGGCTTAAATCCTCATTTCTTATAGATTTGTTGGTTGGTGAGTAGGGTTGGAGGTTTTTGATGATGAATGGCTTGCTTATATATTGAGGCTTATCAGTGATTATGCACCGGCAAATATTTGGAGCCTCCACAGAAAGGTCTATGAGCTGGAGAAAAAAGGCGTGTTGCCCCGTCATTCATGGGTATGGCTCGGCAAGTATCCACGTAGCCCCGAGGTTGACGCTGCTCTGGGTCTTTTATCATTGATGGGCAAGGTTGTTGTTAGGGGTGAACTCGTAGTCCCGGCAGGGGGCTCTACCTCGCTATAACTAGTTTACCGGGCAGCACGAATCCTTTTGCCGCTAAATGCATTGGTATAGGTGCTTTACCGGGCCTCCAACCATATCGTTTATCGAACGCGTCTTCCCTGAAAAGCTCTGCTTTTAGAACATCTCCTATGACTAGATCCGTGTCACCAAGACTTATTGTCTTCCAGACCCTCGATACTATTGCGGCTACTGCCCCTCTTACTATGGGGGCATAATCACTCATGATGAGATCGAGGCCTACCACGCTAGGCTTATCCTCGACATCATGCCCTGATATTGTTCCCGCCCGCCATATCTTGTCGAGCTCGTCGGCAAACAATATGTTTACGCTGAAATACCCGCTCTCCCTGATCAAAACATATGTGTAGGACTCCGTGTCTATGGCTAGAGCCAGCCTCGGCGGCTCCTCGGAGACGGGCATAACCCATGAGGCCGCCATGATGGATCGCTTATCCCCGTGTGCGGCGGCGATAATGTAGGCGGGCCTAGGGTGTAATAGCTTGTACCACCACGAGGGGACATTCTCCAAGACTTTTCATCCCCTAGGGCGTGGATTGCCGGGTGTTTACGGAGTGTTTTCCACCCATGTTGTTATCTATGTACTGGTTAGACATAAATTCTGATCTAGAACCGTGTATCGTTGCCGTGATAGGGGGTGGTTGTGTAAGGAGAGAGTGGTATGAATATGGTGGAGAGAAGCCTCTCTACATCGTTATCCTCTGTCTCTCGAGTTCCTCGGACTTTATTGTCTCGTATATTTTCCTCGCCGTCTCTGTGAACTCGTCCTTAATGTCTAGTTCTGCCTCGATTGTTTCTTTGAGGGTCTCGGTTACTAGTCCTTCGTATCCTGGTCTGTGTAGTCCTCTCCTGATGTAGGCTCTGAAGATAACCATTAGCGGTATTCCTTCTTCGATAAGGTTTATGTCCCTATCCTTAACAATTCCGTGACGCGTCCTCTTACCCATGAAGAGCGTGAGTAGTCCCCGCCCCCTTGTCTCCTTGCCAGGTATGAGTGTGCTCTTGGGTATGGGGCTTATGGTTAGGACATCCACCCATACATCGTTTCTCGACACGCCTTTCGATGATAGTCTCTCGTACAGGCTTTCCTCGAGGATTGACGCTATTCTCTTCCTCTCTTCCTGGTCGAAGATTAGGCGGAGCATCGGCTTAAGTACTTGTGGCCCCTTATAGCTTGTCAGTATGTATTCGCGCCCAACACGCTTCCACTCGGGCTTACGCTCAACCAGGAGTTTATGGCATAGCCTCCCCAGCCTATCCTTCTTGGCGACCGCGTGCTCTAGCATCGCGTTATATAGTTTCACATCTGTTACCATGAGGTATGGGTAGGGGTCTAGCTCCGCTACCTTCTTCACAGCCTCTACTAGGCCTAGTTCTTCTTCGAGTAGCCCGAGTATTTCTTTGAGGAGCCGGTCAAACGCCCGGTTTACGCTGTGATAGTATACGTGTTCGAACATGCTGGCTTTTGCGTAGAGGTATCGCCTGAATTCTCCCCAGCTATTCCTATCTAGGAGCAACAGTGCTTTCCCGTCCTCGAAGTAGGGGTAAGTGTTCCTCACGAGCCGCTCGTGATTGATGTAGCCATACTCGCTTGTCCCCGTGTAGTAGCTGTCCCGTCTGAGGAAGTCTAGTATGTCGCTAGGGTAGAGGCTGTCCTTGACGAGCCACCTCATGATCTGTAGGATCGGCTCCTTAGGGGTTTCGGGGCCCAGGATTGCTTTTAGCACATCATATAGGCCGTCCAGCCCATAGTGTGTCTCGTAGCTCCTTATCTTGTCCTCCAACAGTATTTCGACAAGTAGAGAGCCTATCTTCTCATGGTTAGCGACGGGATCGGGTATATCGTTCCTAGTCCACAGGAGGGATTCCTCGAACGCGTGGCCGAACGCGGCGTGCCCGACATCGTGCAGTAGGCCTGCCAGCCTAACCGCCTGTATCAGTGTCTCCGGCTTGTAGCCTTGGAACACGTTATCGTCATAGAAGCTCTTAAGCTTAAGTATAATGTCCTCAGCCATCAGGCCCGCCAGGTGCATCGTGCCTATGCTGTGCTGGAACCTGGTATGCACTGCTCCTGGATAGACTAGATGAGCTGTTTGGAGCTGGAGGATATAGCGTAGCCTCTGTATGAGGAGGCTGTTGATTATCTCCTCCTCTATCTCTTTGTTGAAGTAGGCGTAGCCATAGATGGGGTCACTTATTTCTTTCCATGTGAACTTGTTCCTGTACCGCATCGCCGTCTCTACTGCTTCCGTCATTCCCATACACCTTTTAATCGGCTATGTAAAAGTTGATCTCCTCCTCCCTTATTAGTATTACTATTTAAACAGAACCGTTATCGATCAGGAGAGTGGTGTCGGGGAGGGGGCCAAATCATCATGGTCTTCAGTGAGACTGCCGTCCTCCCTCATCCACCAGATAATATATCTGCCTTCACCTCTTTCTTATCTCTTAGAGGGCTTCGGGCCCCATGCTTTTTAAAGTAATACCGTGTTAATACGGTTAGCCGGTGTAGCGTTCCTTGGCTCTACGCGGTTACACCAGGTTATCAAGGATATTATCGGAGCTGGCAACCCCCAGAGGAGTGGCTCGTTCTATTGTCTTCGTGATAGGCTATATTTTGAGCCCGGCTTCTTGGTGGAATGACGCTTTTGTCAATATCCCCCTCGCATACTTGATCGCATGGCTTGCCTCACGCCTGTTCCCATCTGTCGGTTTCCCATGGCTTTTCGGGGGAGCATATCTGGCCACGAATATTCTCGGGATGATCATGATGCATTTCAGCGTTAAGCCTCCAAGTAAGAAGACTCTGGCTATAGATATGGTTGTGAGCGCCGCTTACACATTAGCCGTTATCGCGTTATCTTCTCTCATACTAGGATAGCACGAAGCATTTTTGGGTGAAAAAGATATGTGGTTTTATCCCCCATGCTTCAACGGGCCTTGTTGAAAAACAAACTATAGTGTTTACTTGGCATACTCCTTGTATATCCAGCCCTGCTCTGTTCGTACCACTAGCCCTGCGTTCTTGAGGTCCTGCAGTCTGCCGCGTATGGTGTTGTAGTTTAGCCCGGTAAGCTTCTGTATCTCCTTGGGTGTGAGGGGTCTTTTCTCCTTCTTGAGCACCTCGAGGATTATCTCCTTGGCTGTCTTCTTGCTGCTCATACTTATCCACCTACCAGACTACTCTGATCCAAGTAATATGATGATCCGTTATGGGTTATTAAATTTGATCCGACAAGTTGAAATACGTCACCCCACACCCTTACCCTGGATAGAGAAGAGCTTGTCTCCTCCTACAGGCAATGGATCTGAGCGGTGATAGTTCTTGGCGATAAGCATTATCCATAGGTTAATGAGGAGGCTGAGGCGTAAACGGACAAAAAAGATCACTAGATCTAGGCTGTTGTTTGTCGCGGGCTTCTTCCTAATCATGTGGATAGTGTGCGCGATGCTCTTCTACTACTCTGAGCACGTCGTCGCCTGGAGGAGAGACATAGATATCTGGGCCAGCCTCTACTGGAGCATTATAACCATGGCAACAATAGGTTACGGCGACATAGTCCC
This sequence comes from Desulfurococcales archaeon, assembly GCA_027083045.1. Lineage (GTDB taxonomy): Archaea > Thermoproteota > Thermoprotei_A > Sulfolobales > Desulfurococcaceae > JAADCY01. The sequence goes on along the minus strand of JALWQP010000138.1, from coordinate 280 downwards.
GACGAGAGGGGCGGGATGGCTCGTCGCAGGATTCACAGCAGTAATGGGTATCCTGGCCTACACCCTCACGGTATCAGTTATAGCCGACGCATTCCTACAAGCAAGCATGAAGAAACTACTGGGGCTGGCACCCTTGAAGAAAAAGAAGATCCTAGTTATAGGCGATGATGAGGCCTGCTACGAGATAATAGACGAACTACGTCTAAACGAGCTAGACAAGGAGACAGGATGGATCACGACATCACAGCCCAAGAAAGACCCCTGGGTAGACTACATGGTG
>JALWQP010000137.1 GCA_027083045.1 Desulfurococcales archaeon | reverse complement strand
GTTCTGGAACGCCGGGTCTTCTTTCTCAACTATGGTCTGCGTCACAATTGTGACGACTCCCTTGATCTTCCCGTTGTTGAGTAGTCCTCTCTCTTTGAGCTTGTTGTATAGGCTCTGCTGGATCAGGTATCCGAGCCATCCCTGGCTCATAGCGCCTGCAATGTCGAGAGTCATTACATCTAGGTTCTTGAGCTTCTTGCCAGCAAGCATCCACTCGGCGATAATACCTACCTGTGGGCCGTTACCATGTGTAATTGCGACCTTGTAGCCCTCCTCGAGTATCTTCACGAGGAACTCGGCACTCTTGTAGGCGTTCTTCCAGTAGTTCTCGGGGGTGCCGCGTTCTCCCTTGGTCTGGAACGCGTTACCGCCGAATGCGACGACTATGTAATTCTCCTTACGGTCCATCCGATACACCTTCTCAGCGTTTTTGCTAGTATATCTTTTCTTTTCAAGATAATATGGTTAAAAAATCCTAATGTGGTAGGTATGCCTAGATCAAAAATCCCGGTAATCCATTCGGCCTAAATGCTTTCTTAGGCTTTAACCCGTATCTTTTCATAAGATCTATGACGTGCGGGTAGAGGATAACGTACTCAGGATCTATCGATTCTGGAAGAGCAGGATCTATCGATTTAAGTCTCTCGACAAACCATTTAATGTTCTCAGGCTCCGAGAAGCTAAGCATTATTGCCGGATACACCCTCTCACCGGGCTCGAGGCCCGCGTCGATAAGATTTTCGAGGGCTTTGAACTGATAATCGTAAAATTTCTTCGAAGCACCTGTCAGCCTCTCGAACTCATCGGGTGAAGCACCTTTAAACGATACTCTTACAATAACCGATTTGTGGATCGCCAGTTTTTCCGCAAACCTCTTGTCACGGCCTATGAGAAGACCGTTTGTCTCAAGAACAAATAGATAATCCGTCTCATCGACTAGATCAAGTAGTTGTAGTAGATGATTTTGTGAAAGCGTTGGCTCGCCACCGCTTAGACGTAGATATCTGTATCCTCTTCTAGAGGCGATATCGATTAATCTGTGGAAAACCTGGTATGCATTATAGAATTTGCCATTCTTGTATCCATGGCTATACCTCCATGACCAGCAGAACTTGCATCTAAGATTACATCCTACAACATCACCTGTCGCTATACCTCCATACCACTTGCCCCCGCGAAACCTGTAATACATCCTGTACTCTGTGCCGTTTCTTACCTGCACGACTTTTTCTCTAACCTTCTCGGTAAGCATGAATGGATCGAATCCCGTCATAGCTCATTCCTCATGCAAGAATCAGGTTGTTCTAGAATGCGTGAGAACCGTATCAATACTGTCTCTACTGCGCTGATTTTCCTCTTGCTTTTTGCTCTGAGCAGGCAATATATGAGCGATTGTACAATGCCAGTCAAGCTTCCAAGCCTTCTTTTCGCTGAGGCGTAGATGCAACTAGTGCTGTAAGGACAAGACCTGCAATCTAGCTCTGACCTTATGCATTGCTTCTTGTCAGGCACTCTACCATCGACGCCTATCATATTAAGAAATCTCATGAAATACCTGTCTACAGGAGCATAACCGGTTAATCCATATGTATGTAGCAGGTAGGCGTGGGCGGTCTTGACCCCTATTCCGTCTAGTAAGAGTAGTTCGACGGCTTCCTCTATGGGATCATTTGCTCTGTCGAGGATCTCGTTAAGACGGGGCATAAGCCTATTGAGTAGTTTTATCTGATATGATCTGGAGCTTATACTCTTATATCTAATGAATTCTTTCACCCATCTCAGCGTATTGATATAGTAGTCTGTATTTATACTGAGAATTATTGATGCTATTATGAATTTTTATCGTTCGGCGACGAAGGAATACTTATTCTCCCGATACAATCTGGTGCAATGTACCCAAATATTCTGTTCACAGTACGAGGGTTATGCCAAGCTCTTTCATAGGATTTCATGCCCAATAATGAAAGTATATCGCCTAAATCACATTCCTTTGGCATTCTACACATTAGTTCAAGTTTTTCTTTGTCGTAATTACATATGAGGGCTTTACAAACACCAGTTGTTTTTATAAATACAAGTTTTCCGTCCTTATAGCCCAGTTTGAAAAGCGGGAGCAAATATGAGTGGTAAAAGCTTAAGGCATAATCAATGCCTCTAACAACAATTGTATTGTCCTTGACCGAAACATCCACGACATGATGCTTATCTCCCAACACATGTTATCCCCAATGAAAAGGAAGAGAAGAGAGTAAAGAAAAAAGGGTGTTAGAGTATGGCGGATAAAAGTTTAGGCTTTGCTTCCCATTACCATGGCCATTATGGCCTTCTGGACATGTAGGCGGTTCTCTGCTTCCTCGAAGTAGAGGCTCTTCTCGTAGCTGTCTAGTACTTCGTCGGTTACCTCCTGTCCACGATCTGCTGGTCCACAATGCATATAGTACGGTTTGCCGGCCTTCTCTAGTCTCTCCATGGTCACGATCCAGTCCTTGAACTTGGCCTGATACTCCTTTGCGCCTTCCTTGTCTACGGTGGTGTTGAACGGTGGGAAGAAGCCTTTCGGGCTCCATGCCTTCGGGTATACGAAGGTGGCGCCTTCGAATGCCTCGTCCATATCGTGCGTTATCTTGAACTCTGCGCCCCAGTGCTCAGTATACTTCTTCACCTTCTCGATCACGTCATCGAGTAGCTCGAAGCCTGGTGGGTGGGCAATGTATACGTCAGCACCCAGCATCGCGGCGATGAGCGCTACGCTTTGGGGTACTGCTAGAGGCTTTAGTCCTCCGCTATAGGCATAGCTGACCACGAACTTCTTTCCCCTTAGGTCCTTAGGCCAGCCCAGAGCCTCGAGAGCTGCCTGAGCGTCTGCTAGAGCCTGGAATGGGTGATAGACGTCGTCCTCCATGTTTAGGACCGGTACGCTTGCCCATTTGGCGAACTCCTGTATGATCCTATGTCCACGGCCAATGATCCACTTGGCCGGGTCACCATAGATTCTGATGGCGATTCCATCACCATATCTGCTTAGGACACGGGAGACGTCACGGATGGCCTCGGTCTGATAGGGCACCATATCTTCTGGTAGGGTAGGCGTGTATACGTCGTGGGGCGATATGAAGATACCCATACCGCCTAGCTGATAGATTCCTGTCTGGAAGCTGTTCCTTGTTCTAAGGCTCTTGTTGTAGAATATCAGGTATAGGACCTTGCCCGGCAGGTATTTTGTCTCGGTTTTTTGATGGAACTTCTCCTTTAGGTCCTTGGCTGCTTCTAGTACTTTGAATATTGTATCGATATCGTAGTCTGCGTTGGAGAGCCAGTGCTTGCCTTCAAGATAACCTACATACCATGGTTTGCTCATCTTGCCTTCCCCAATCAGATTTACTGTTCTTGTCTATTGTCTAGTCTTTGCTTAGATATAAATTGTATTTCTCTCCGTACTAGTCTTTGATAATAGGTGTTATTGAGGAATCTATATAGTGATAGAGATAATTTAGGCCTAGATACTGG
>JALWQP010000136.1 GCA_027083045.1 Desulfurococcales archaeon | reverse complement strand
GACCAGTAGATGCTGTGACTATTCCTTTTCCCAGCCCTGAGAGGACGCCTCCGGTGATAAACACGTATTTTGTCTTTGCCACGTGCCCACTCCAAGATTTTGTTAGTTCATATCTATTAAATTCTACCCTGATCAAGGAAGTATAATGGTTTAAAAACACGTACTCGAATAACGTAGAATATGGCGAGCGAGAATATATCCATAAGATATATGTCCTGGAAAGAGCTTCATAGAGCTCTAATAATGTTGGCTAAAAGGCTGTACAGAGACGGTTTCATCCCCGACATAATCTTTGCTGTTCTTAAGGGAGGACTAATACCTGCAAGAATACTATCGGATCTGGTGCAAGTAGATGAGATCGGATTTATCGGCGTGAAGTTCTACAAAGCTGTCGGGACAAGGATGGCTAAACCACATCTGACATTGCCGCCTACACATATGATAACCGGGCTAAATGTTCTTGTAGTGGATGATGTTGTCGAAAGCGGTAGGACTCTTCAGCTAGTAATAGAGGAGCTGTCAAGGTATGAGGCTAAAGAGATAAGGAGTCTCACATTGTTTGTTAAGCCCCAACGAACTATTTCGCCGGACTACTACTACGAGGAGACTAGCCAATGGGTTCTATTTCCCTGGGAATATATTGAGACTATCAGAGACGGTGTCGATATAAGGGATAGCGTCGGTGAAGATAAGGATCTGGTCGAGGAAATTCTGAGGAGAGGGCTTCTCAGCAAAAATAGTTTTTCTGTTTAAGCGTTAAACAGTTATTATTTCGTCCTTAAATGTTATGAATTTATTTCGAGCTATATGTGCAAGGAATCCTGCGCCGGGAACCGGCTCGTTATTTTTGAAAACCTGTAGATCATATGTATAACCCGTTATTTTCCCGGCGAAGAACGTGTGATCACCATAATCTCGTGCATCTATTACTTTGCACTCGATATTGGCGAGGGCTTCCTTTATGCTGGGTACTCTAACTGTTTTTGACGGAGTTAATGTGATATTCATTTTTCCTAGTTTTTGTGGCCCTGACTCGGTGCCAGCGATCCATACGTCTTTCAACATATTGACTGACGGCACGCTGATCACGAATTCACCGTACTTCGTTATCAGCTTGTGCGTATATCTTCTAGGTGATATAGCTACGCCGACTATTTCTGGCTTGAATGAGAGCACGGTGACCCAGTCAGCCGCCATAATGTTTACCTCGTCCCCTATACCTGATACTATGAGATATGTTCGTAGAGGGTATAGGAGCCTATACATTATCTACACCCATTAGATAATCTCTTGTTTTATGCCTATGTATTTGTCTTATCAAAACCCACGATCTTTTGTATAACATTGTTATCGATACAGAACCTGATCTTTGCGGTACGGTATCTTTTCCTAATCAGTCCTCTCTCACTCTCTATTTCTATATCGTATTGTATGAGACCGGCTTTGATCAATATCTTTAGATGCGCTAATAGTAAAGGTTTAGATATACCTAGGGCTACACGTAGTTCTTTGCTAGTCATGGGCTTTTGCGAGCAGAGAGCAAGGATCTTGAGCCTTATAGGATTTGATAGTGCCTTGAATAAATATATATAGTCATTCATGTTGTTGTCTTCATCGGTCATAGACTCTGACCTCATTGAACAATGATTATGTGGTGAATAAAGTAATGTTTTATGGATTAGTCCCTTAATTCTTCTCTCAGCCCTCTTATTTCTTGTTTGAGGTCGCGTATCTCTTGTAAGAGCTCCCTGAATACTTCCTGATCTCTTCTATCGGTATTGCTGGAGCTTGTTGATACTACCGTTTTTCTCAGACTTGTTGTAAGGTGTTCTGCTATGATTACACCTATGATTATTATTGCGAATAATAGGAGTACCCATACGATTGTATCGAATAATCCAGCTATGTCTGGAGGTATAGGCATAATGCATCACTAGTAAATATTTAGTTATACGGGTAAATAATTGTTTACCCATACTTTTGAGTAATATGGAATTATCAATATAATAATGTTACTGATGATAGAATGAACAAAGTGCCGCCGCCGGGATTTGAACCCGGGTCACGGGCTTTCTCCGCAGCACCATTACTTTTCTGCTCGAAAGGCCCGCATACTTGGCCGGGCTATACTACGGCGGCATCCAGACATAATGGATTATCAAGAGGAGTTTTTATAGGTTATCCAGGGCTTTCTGTTTCACATTATTAATTCTCTATTTTATTAAACCACAGTTTTATATTGGCTCTACGGGATAATCCATATTGGATCAGTGTAAGTGCTCTGTATCATAGTATTCTATAGGTGATTAAATATGAGGATCTGGGAGATTGCCAGGAAGCCAAGACTAATAGTGAGGGATCTAGGACTACCCGTATCCGTTGTTAGAAGCAGGGCTAGAAGGGTAGAGGAGACCATAGTACCAGTAACATCTGATCCTATTGAGGACCGTGTAATAGGGTTCTTGACACCAATAGAGCTGTTGATGGTTACCAGTCACCATGGTACTATCCGTGTACGGGATGCCATCCGAGAACACCCGCTCCTCGACCAGAACATGATGCTGGGCGAGGTGTTTAATGAGCTCCGCAGATTTAAGAGCATAGGTGCTCCAATCGTTAGTGATCTCGAGAAAAAGAAGCTTGTCGGTGTAGTCACCTATAATGATGTGCTTAACTACTTGATTAAGACTGGCTATAAGCCTCTAGCCAAGAGTGTTGGAGAGATCATGAAAGTAAAAGATATTGACAAATACATAGTGCTACCCGACGATCGCGTCAACCGTGTTTGGAGCAGAATAGTATTTCACGGCCAGGAGGGCGTTGTTGTAGTTAGGAGTAAGGAGGAGCCAATACCGCAAGGTATCCTCACATATAAGGAGCTCTTGAGGACTGGTAAGTGGTATTTCCACAGGGAGAGCGAGCAACACATTACGAGCCCAGCTAAGGTTAAGCGGATAATGCTAAGAGGAGTCATGGTTGCTACGAGTGACATGCCCATTGAGCCTGTAGCGGAGGCTATGGCCCGGCTAGACCTGCCCCTAGTACCAGTTGTTGATAAGAATGGATATGTAGTCGGTATACTAACCTATGAGGATGTTGTGCAGGCATACCTTGAGGGGGCAAAGCCAGGCAGAGCACCAGTACCAGTACGGGTGCCCATGCCTATACCCGTCACAACAGAAGAGAGGTTCTCCTATGTCACCCGTGAAAGAATTCTTGCACAGGTGCTTGTCGAGAAGCCAGCTATCGCTGAGAGGGCGGGGATCAAGGCCTCCGATATTATGGTTGAAGAGCTCCCTGCGATCACAATCAATGACACCGTTGAACACGCTAGGAAGGAGATGTTGAGGAGGCGTACGGACTACCTTATCGTTGTTGACGAGAATGGAGAGATCGTTGGCGTAGTCACCAAGTGGAACATGCTTTATGCCCTAGGAGTTAAGGGTCCTCTATGGAGGCGCAGGACTAAGGACAGGTACTTCATAGATTATATAATGTCTAAGAATGTGCCACGGGTTAAGCCAGAC
>JALWQP010000135.1 GCA_027083045.1 Desulfurococcales archaeon | reverse complement strand
GTATTATCAGGTCTCATATTTGGATTTATAGGGGCTGGAATAGCCAGCGTGATAGCATCTGTTTTGACGCCTATACATGTCATCCATGTATTACCGCTGATTATCGCGATAATTCTGGGCTCGATTGTTTTCTCCCTGATAGGCTCGATAATAGCTCTGCTTGCAAGCATTGAGAATAGTATGGTTATAATGAATATATTGAGATTCACAATGATGTTTTTGTCTGGGATATTCATACCAGTGTTCATGCTTCCATGGTTTCTTCAGCCGATATCCTATGTATTGCCTTTGACTTATGTGGTTGAGCTTATGCGATATAGTTTCTACGGCATATACGATGTAGTTAACCCCGTTACATCAATAGTGGCGCTCATCATTATCCTGGTCTTCTACACGGTCTACCTGCGGCTCCTCTTAAGCGGCAGAACCATGGAGAAGATAATCTTTGGATAAGCATTTCTTCAAGGATAACCGGGATCTAAGCCGCAATGCCGCTATGAATACAGGAAAACCTATATGTAGATATCTATATACAAATAATTAAGCATACAGATAAAGAATCAGGAAAAGGTGTCCCAATATAGTAGATCAGATGTATGAAGCCAAAATTATATCCTGGTTATTAATAATGGTTATTTTCTCTGTGCTTATGGGCAGCGTTGCTGCTGGTATAGGCAATATATATGTGAGAGTAGAGGACTTCAAGTACACGTACAAGATCAGCAGTGTTCATGGAGTAAATTACTTCATATACTCTGGCGATGCCTTCATCGGATACTACCATGTAAGCGATATATGTGGCTGTAAGCACTGCAGCTTCAAACCCATAGTATACGATGCATCGTTCAAGAGCTTTAGCCAGATCAGGGATCTCGAGGACAGGGTCATTGATTTACTCCGTGGAAAATATGGGCTGGAGATCCCATATAGGGGGTCAATATACCTCGTCAATAATAGTGTTAGGGTCATAGTACTACCAGTAATACAGCCTAGCAGAGAGGATTGCCTTGAAGAGGCAATCAGCGCCATCGAGCCTATCGCGCGTAGTCGTGGAGCCGTCATTGTGGTGAAGCTCATACCGCGGAGCCTAGTATATGATTCAAGCACTGTTGACAAAGCGGTCTCGAAGCTGGTACCCATACTGGACACTATATACAATGTAAGCAACGGGCATTCCCAGCCCAACAAGCTGTCTATAGAGCTCGAGAAAGCCTTAAAGGGTGTTAACGGAGGTAGGCTGCCCGGGATATCCTTCTCGGGCAGGTACAAGGCCTTAGGATGCCTCGGCATAGTACTCGATGGAGTCAAGGCCAAGCCCTCCAAGGAGAGCGTGGAGAATCTCTTCAGGGCCCTAAGGGATATTGTAGGCTACAGCGTACCGATCGTGATCGAGGCAGACCAGGGATCACCCGTTCCCCTCGGAAATACTGGCGCGTCAGCGGAGGCTAACGGGTTACGCTACAGTATTACTAGTTCTTATATATTCCCACTACTCCTAGGCATCGCTACCGTAACTATAGTATTATATATGGCTGGTAGAAAGAAGCAGTAATAACTAGTTATTCGGCCAGAACAGTATTTTTCCAGTTGTTCCCGCGCTTATACTGACCTAGAGCCTATATGTCTATCTAGCCATAATCTCTTTTTATTATAATTGTTTTAATTAGCCTTGTAGACCTACCGATATTTGTTAGGGTATTTTTATATAACTTGATTAATAATATGTACATTATGAGTCTATGTAGATAGTGTTAATGGGTGATTTTGTATGGTGAAGGAATCGTATAGGGCTTTATTCATAGATGTTTCAGCGAGGAAGACGTGGGTGAAGGAATACCCGATCGAGGAGGTTATGGGGCCTATAGAGCTGGGGCTCAAGGTTCATCTCGAGGAGCTGGAGACTTGGAAGAAACCAGTATACAGTCCCGAGAACGCCATGGTTCTCGGCGCGGGATTATTTGCTGGGAGCAAACTATATGGTAGTCACCGACTCGTGGCAGCGTTCAAGAGCCCATTGACAAGGGGCTTCCACGTGGCAGCGATGGGTGGCGCCGCATACCAGTTCAGACTGGGAGTTGACGCAATCGTTGTTGTGGGGAAGAGCGAGAAGCCATTGATACTGAAGCTCGAGGACCCTGGGACTGGTGAGGTTAGGGTAGACTTCATAGAGATCGAGGAGGACAAGCTCGAGGAGATATGGAGGGGCTACAAGGGACTCGAGGGAGTATATGCTCTCCAGGAGTACCTCAGCGACACCTACAGGGAATTCTACGAGAAATACGATGGTAGGAGCGTCCTGGTCGGCCCAGCCGCTAAGTACACGAGCCTCGGAGCGCTTGCTAGCATAACTCTCCATAAGGGAAGAATTGATTGGGGCAGTGAAGACTACGCTGCAAGGGGCGGGCCCGGAAGCGTGCTATATCGTGCCCATCATGTTGCCGCGATAATTTATGGTGGAGCTTATGATAGAAGCAAGGATCTCCCCGAGCAGCTGAGGGACTTGAAGACAGTTAATCAGCTATTCTTAGACATTGCGAAAAAGCCATACGTTACCATGGTGATCGAGGCTGGAACAAAATACAGGTTCAACCCTAAGCTCAATACAGGTGGTACCCTCGGAGGAAACTATCCGCACTTAAAAACGTTCACCCCAATGTTTAACTGGAACATGATCTATCTGCCACAGGAGCTCAGGCAGAGACTACACGACCTTATCATGAAGTTCATCTGGGAGCCTTTCAACCGTGAAGCAATAGAGACTAAGACCTGGAAGACTTGTGGGGAACCATGCCCTATAGCATGTAAAAAGGTTAGGCTTGGCAGATATAAATCCGATTACGAGCCCTACGAGGGATTCGGCCCGTTCATAGGAGTCTTCGAGATCCACGAAGCCCAGAAGGCTGTTGAGAAAGCGGATGCACTCGGATTTGACGCGATCGAAACCGGCCAGGTGATAGGCTTCCTCTACGACGCTATGGAGAAGGGACTCCTCAGGCCCGAGGAGCTGGGCCTACCTCACAAGCCGTTCTTCAACCCGGAGAAATACAGTATCGAGTACAGCAAGACGAACGCGGAGCTAGCCGTAAGTATACTTGAGAAGCTTGCATGGGGCAAAAACCCGCTTCTAAAACTAGTTGGTGAGCGCGGCCTCAGGTCAGCCGCCAAGATACTAGACATACTCTATGAGGATAGAGTGAAACAGGCTGGGTGGAGGTTCAGCGACCTAATAGTGTATGCGAGCTTCGGCGAAGAAGGACACATAACACCTAACTACTACTGGACGCCCGGAATGGTAGCGCCACTAGCAGTTCTCGGCAGGTACTGGACCCTATACAAGAGCGTCTTCACAGAGCCCGAGGAGTACGCGGAAAAAGCGTTCACGAGGGCGATCAAGGAGATGTGGAGCGATAACGGCGGATTCTGCCGCTTCCACCGCGGATGGCTCGAGAAGACCCTAGACAAGATACTAGAGCAGTTATTCGGGCTCAAAGACCTCGACGCCAGATACAAGAAACTATACAAGAAGATCC
>JALWQP010000134.1 GCA_027083045.1 Desulfurococcales archaeon | reverse complement strand
CCGGGGGAGCCTTGGGGGCCGTGGACAATCACGCTCCTATCCTCGGCGAACTGGCGGCCGTTAAAACCATACCGCTGAAGTCCAACCGGTAGTCCAAAGCAAACGTCATGCAGCAGATGATATTGGTTTCCTTATTCTATTTGTTAAGAACGAGATCAGTGTTGATTTGAATATGTGTGGGCATAGGTTAAGAGGAAGTCTACTGAGGTATTCTTCGCCGATCTCAGCGAGTTCTCCTCTTATTCCAAGCTTATATATGTCCGGAGCAGCCCCTTGGCGATCCATGATCACAGACAATCCTGCCAGAGCCTCCGCCTGCTGGGCCGGATTTAGCTTCTCTATGGTTTTCAGCAACTCCCTTATCTTCCCCTTGGTATATGGAGGCTTAGCCAGTTCAATGGATATGCTCATTTTTCTCACCAATTAGGCTCATTACTAGCTTGTAGAAGTCCTCGTTATAGAGTAGTCTAAGTGCTCGCCTGGTCATGGTGTATGGACACAGATAAATCATCTCTATGATCTTGTGGGCGCCCATTCTTCTTACCTTTATGGATTCTATCTTGTCGTAAGGGACAACCCATATTAGATCCCTTGATATTAGGTCAACTAGGACTTCTCGTGGAAGACCTCTCAGGCAATACTCTATTGAGGATGAAGGCCTTGCAGAATTATATTCTTCGATGAAACTTCCCAACCTCTTGTCCGTCTCCTTAAGGGATGGACCATAGAGGTCTTTGGCCCTCGTCTGGTCGTATCCTGTGATGTTCAATAGGTGTTTGAAGACCGTGTTGTTGAATGTTTTGTCATCCATACTTCTCAGTATTACTGACGGGAGCTCCCTGTAGATCTGGCCGGCTGTGACAGAGGCATATATGAAGTCATCATGTACAAACACTATCTTGTTTGCAATTCCTAATAGTTGCAAATCCGTCCCCATGGATAGTGTTATAAACATTATTATTTAATGAATCCCTGTAGTTCTAATGTGGTGGCGGTTTTGAAGATACGGGCACTTACAGTATTTACTCCTTTTCCTGAGGAGTGGGGCAGAGATTCTATCGCTAGCCTCTTTGAGGAAGCCGTGAGCAGGCTCTGGGAGATAAAAGATATTCTGCATGAGAACGGGTATGATGTATGGACGTTCAGGATCACATTACCTAGGCCTCCTGTCGAGACCTATAGGGCCCTAGTATCGCTTCTCCCCGATCCCCCACGGGACACACTAGTCTCTATCGGTGGACTAGAGGTAACAAGTGTCTCCCCGAAACTCGTGACTGAGTTAGTCGAGAAAGGATATTATGTTCCCCTACAAGGTATTACGAGGAGCCCGGTCGAAGGAGCCCGAGCCGCTAGCTGGATAATCCATGAGGCAGCCTCCCATGATCCCGTCCTGGCTACCCGGATAGCTGTGGCCATACATAATGAGCCTATCAGAACACCGTACTTTCCCGATAGCACGAGTTATGCTCTGGGCTGGACTTATGGCCTAGCATACCTCTACAACGATCTGATGGAGAAACATATTAGGGGAAAGCTACGGTTTGAGGACTTCCTAGACATGCTTGAGAAACCATTATCAATTATTAAATCTATGGGTGTCACAGCGTTTGCTGATCTAAGCCTTTCACCGTGGATGAGCGATAGTACGGCCAGACTGATAATGAATGTATCCAAGACGGGATTATTCGAGCCAGGGTTCCTCAGTGCTGTCCGGCTCTTGAACAAGATAATATCAGAGCTTGCAGCCCATATTGCATGGGTGACAGGGTTCAACGAGGTAATGCTTCCCTACGCCGAGGACAAGGTATTGGTAGACGCGGGGTGTCGCGGTAGGATCAAGGCGCAGGACTTCCTTCTAGCATCAATAGCCTGTGTCGCGGGCCCAGACATGTTGGTAGTACCAGCTAATAGAGAGATACTAGCAAACTATATTCTCGACACATACACGGTTTGGCTCACAAAGAAGAAGCCCATTGCTCTCAGAGCTATCCCAGTTAATGGAAGCATTGGATCGAGAGTAAGGCTAGGCAAGTTCGGGAGCCCCTGCATAATACCCTACAGGTGAGTTAAGGACATGAATAACGTGTTTAAATGCCTTATTATATGTGGTAGAGAATGTTGTACCTTTAATAATATTGAGGAATCCCCCCTAGTTTTTCCTTGGGAGAAGAGATTATTGGAGCGGTTCGCCGGAGAGAGAGGAGTGGGAAGCCTCGAATTCAAACCATATGCCGGATATGTTTCTGGCAGTAAAGCATATGTCCTCCTCTACAAATGGATCATCAAGGGAAAATGCCCGTTCCTAAATGGACATAAATGCTTAATTCATGAGGACAAGCCAATAGCATGCAAGATGTATCCGTTGATCATAGGCTGGGGAGACAATACATTACGTGTTAGCAGTAGCTGCCCGTGGGTGAGAGAAAACATTGAGTTTATAAGAACACATGATCCACACATGGTATTCCCTGAAGAACTACCATACGCGCTTAAAGCATTTGCGATCCTGTCGAGTACGGATACTATTGCGAAGAAAAAAGCATGGAAGAAGAAAGTAGGGTGCGAAGTAGCAGATTATGAAGTACTGATCGATATCGATGAAGCAATCGAAATTAAATAGTATCGGTGAAGAAATAGTTTTATGAAAGGGCCTGATCCACCGAAGCATTGATGTGGACCGAGGCCTCATTCAGAGGCTCTGGGCCGATGAAGCATGTATTGTAACCATTATAAGGCTTTGTTTCTCAAGTCTAGACTAGGGTTAGGTGAAAGATCTATGTCACAGCGATCAATCGAGATCGATAAGACTCTAAAATACGTCAAAGTCCGTAAGCGGAGATATCCGGCTGAGATCGTTGACGAGAACCACATACACGTCTTCATTCCCCTGAGAACTGTTACGAGGATGAAGTTTCTGGATCTGCCATTTAAGACTATTAATGGCGAGCCAGTAATAATGGAGGTAATGCCCCTTGCCGTCCTCGAGGAGGAAAGTTACGCCTACAAGGTTGAGGGTCTAGAATTCTACGATAACCTGACACTGTGGCGTGACGAGGAAAAGGGACACATATATCTAGAGAAGACAGAAGTAGGTTACGAGTACGCATATAGGGCCTGGATGCCCCTAGGCCTCTACTCACTAATAGCGTCAAAGCTGGCTGAGAAGTATGGCTACACTATCGAGGTTCTCCCCGAGGAAAAGATACTGATCATAGAGGCGGAGAAAACCTTCCCGCTAGAATCACGTGTTAGGGAAGCAGTACGGGAGGCCCTTCATATTGATAAGGAAACAAAAAAGATCATATCTAGGCTTGAGAGCATGCTGTCTAGGCAGGCCCTCCGGAAAGTATCAGAAAAGCTTGGAATAGAGATCAGCGAAATCGAGAGCATACTTAGCAAGCCCGAGCAAGCCTCAACAACCCCGTGAAGCGAGGATTCATGGAAGTATACGTGGGGACAAGCGGCTGGGTCTATGATTGGAATGAGTGGGGCAACCTAGACTGGTACATCAAGTATTCGGGCCTCAACGCCGTAGAG
>JALWQP010000133.1:9106-13698 GCA_027083045.1 Desulfurococcales archaeon | reverse complement strand
CCCTATTAGTGGAGCTGCGCTCGGTACTAGGAGGCCTACAACTATCATCGTTACGATCGGGAATAGTATCTTCTCTTTCTTCGATACCGGGCGTAGCTGCTTCATCCTAATCATTCTCTCCCTCTTTGTGGTCAGGAGCTTGATGACGGGCGGCTGGATCAATGGGACAAGGCTCATATAGCTGTAGGCAGCCACCGCCGTTGCTGCGAGGAGATGTGGTGCAAGCTTGATCGTTAGATATATTGTTGTGGGACCATCTGCTCCACCAATGATACCTATGCTGGCGGCCTCCTTGACATTAAACCCCAACAGTAGTGCAAGTAGCATTGCCACGAAGACTCCTATTTGTGCGGCGGCGCCGAGCAAGAGGCTCTTAGGATTAGCTATGAGGGGGCCGAAATCGATCATTGCGCCCAATCCCAAGAATATGAGGAGCGGTACGACCTCGGTGTCTATGAGGTAGTGCTTTACGAGATACAGGAACCCTGTTGGGGCCTGTGTAAGCCCTGTTAGGGGCAGGTTTACCAAGACGGCTGTGATGCCTATCGGCAAGAGGATTAGTGGTTCGTAATTCTTCTTTACGGCAAGATATACTAGGCCAAGGCCTATCAGGATCATCACTATGTTGCCGACAGTGATGTGCAGTATACCAATGTTCTGAGCTAGTGCTGTGAAGACATCCACATCGATCACCGTCCAATGACGTGTTGAACATTAATTGAATATATTACGGGGAAATTAAAGCTTTGAGTTAAATCAGATCACAAATAGGTTTATCGAGGCCAAAACACATTCTTCATACTGGAAGACCGCGCTGGTGATCTGTTTATGTTCGATCCGAAAGAGATAAGGAAGGACTTCCCCATCCTCGAGAGAAAAATACATGGTAGGCCGCTGATCTACTTCGACAACACGGCCACGACGCAGAAGCCACGCCAAGTCATAGAGGCCATAGTTGACTTCTATACTAAGCACTATGCGAACGTGCATCGAGGCCTCCACACGCTGAGCCAGGAGGCGAGCCATCTCTATGAGGAGGCCCATGAGGTTCTCGCAAAGTTCATCAATGCTTATTCATGGGACGAGGTAATATTCTGTAGCAATACAACCGATGCAATAAACATCATCGCCTACGGGTGGGGCCTTAAGCATCTCCGTGAGGGAGACGAGATAGTAATAACGGTAATGGATCACCACAGCAACATGCTTCCATGGAGGAACGTGGCAAAGATAACCGGTGCAAAAATAAAGTACGCGGACATAACTGATGAGGGTTACCTAGACTATGAGGATCTTGAGAAGAAGATAACGGAGAAGACAAAGGTAGTGGCTTTCCCCGTCATGAGCAATGTCCTTGGAACGATAAATGATGTTAAGAGAATCGTCAAGCTAGCCCATAGTGTCGGAGCAATAGTCGTAGCGGACGGTGCTCAGAGTGTTCCCCACATGCCTACTGATGTTAGGGAGATGGGTGTAGATTTCCTAGCCTTCAGCGGGCATAAGATGCTAGGACCAACAGGGACGGGTGTTCTCTGGGGTAGGAAGGATATTCTCGAGGACATGATGCCCTTTAAGGTAGGGGGAGACACGATCAAGGATGTGACGCTCGATAACGTGATATGGCACGACCTCCCATGGAGGTTCGAGGCAGGAACACCTAACATTGCTGGCGGTATAGGGCTCGCGGAGGCTGCCAAGTACTTGATGAAGCTCGGAATGGAGAATGTTAGGGCTCACGAGAAAGAGCTCGTAGCATACACGCTCAAAAGATTCGAGGAGCTCGGAGACGAGGTACTGCTGGCTGGGCCAAGGAACCCAGATAACCGCGGCGGGGTAATAAGCTTCAATGTCAAGGATCTACATCACCACGTCGTGGGGCAGGCTCTCGACTTGTTCGGCATAGCTGTTAGGACTGGTATGCACTGCGCTCACCCGTTACACTATAGGCTCGGGCTGAAAGGCACAGTTAGGGCGAGCTACTATATCTACAACACCAAGGAGGAGATCGATATTTTCATCGACGCATTAAAGGAGATCATCAAGATGAGGCCCAGCCTGAAGAAGATGGAAGAGGGGATGACTGACCTAATATGTACCGGGACATAAGGTTTTTCGCATCTAAAAACGTGAAGAGTCACATGTTCTTACTCGGGCTTGATATATAGTATCGGCTGGCCAGACTCTAGGTTTTCTCCCTCCTTTGCCGTGATGGCTGATACCACGCCGTCAATAGGGGCGAGTATGTCTGTCTCCATCTTCATTGACTCGAGGACAGCTACTTTCTGGCCCTTCTTGACCTTGTCTCCGGGCCTAACGAGGATCTTTAGTACTTTGCCTGCCATGGGCGATGATACTGGTTCTCCCTCGGGCTGACCCGCCGTAGTGCTCGTCTTTTCTTCCGCCCTGGGGAGCTGGGCCTGGATTGTGGGCTGTATTAGTGGTAGACTCGTCTTTACTGTCTCGAGCTCGACACCCTCTACGCCAACCCTGTATTCTTTCCCATCGATTACTACCGCTATTACTTTGCCGTAGAGCCTGGGTTTCTCGGGCACTTCTATCTTGCCCTGTTTACGTAGCTCGAAGAATTCTTTCGCCACCTCTGGGAATAGGCAGTATGTAAGTATGTCTTCCTCCTTCTCGAGGTAGCTGTGGCTCTCGACCCACTCCCTGCACTTGTCCAGCATCGGCTCGAGTAGATCGGCCGGCCTAACCGTGATCGGCTCCTCGTCCCCCAGTATTAGCTTCTTTATCTCAGGCTTTATCGGGGCTGGTGGGCGGCCATAAAGGCCTTTAACGTACTTCTTGGTCTCCTCCGGGATAACCTTGTATCTCCCCATTAACACGTTGAGGACTGCCTGTGTACCTACTATCTGGCTCAGCGGAGTAACTAGTGGTGGCCATCCAAGCTCCTCCCTGACCCTTGGCACCTCCTCTAAGACCTTGTCGAGCTTGTCAAGGGCATTCTGTTCCCTGAGCTGTGCTATCAAGTTGCTGAACATCCCGCCTGGGATCTGGTGGATTATCACGTCCGGGTTGGGCAGGAGTATTCTTGGGTTAAGGAGGTGGCTGTAATTCTTCTCGATCACTTCTTTGAGGTATTTCGATATCTTATTTATGACCTTCATGTTTATGTTGGGCTTATACTCCGGGGGCAGGGAATAGTAGACTGACTGTATTCCAGGCTGGGCCGTGCCGAAAGCAAGGGGGCTTATCGCCGTATCTATAAAGTCTGCCCCTGCCTTCACACTCATGAGATAGGTTGCCACCGCCAGTCCTCCAGTGGCGTGTGTGTGGACGTTTACGGGTACTTTGAATCTCTTCTTAAGCTCGCTGACAAGCTCATAGGCTACATGGGGCTCTAGTATCCCGGCCATGTCCTTGATTGTAATCATGTCTACTTCTAGGCTCAGGAGCTCCTCGGCCAACCGGATATAGTAGTCTACATTGTGGACTGGGCTTATAGTGTAGCACATAGCTCCCTGTACGAGGGCCCCCACCTTCTTCGCGGTCTTTATGCTGACCCTCATGTTACGTACATCGTTTAGGGCGTCGAAGACCCTGAATATATCTATACCGTTCTTATAGGCTAGCTCAACAAATTTCACGACCACATCGTCCGGGTAGTGCCTATAGCCTACCAGGTTCTGGCCTCTCAGAAGCATTTGTAGCTTTGTGCGCTTGACACGCTCACGTATGAGCCTGAGCCTTATCCATGGATCCTCCTTTAGGAAGCGTAGGGGTGCATCAAATGTTGCTCCTCCCCATACCTCGAGGCTATAGAAGCCAGCGTCATCGATCATCTCGGCTATAGGTAGTAGGTCGCGTGTCCTGAACCTAGTGGCAAGAAGCGATTGATGGGCATCACGCATCGTAGTGTCTATGATCATAACCAATACTATTTCATCCCCATAACCCTGTTATCAATTGAGCACGTTATTCAACATAATACTCTAGGGATTATATAATTTATTAATTGAATACATATCCCTCCCTTCGAGACCATAGGTTTATTTTGGCCTTGATACAGAGGAATAGTCATACTCTTCACCCATGTATAAGGTGCAAAAATTATGCATATTAGAGGCTTTACAGTAGCTGCCATCGTATCCTTAGCATTAATGCTATTATCAACAGGCATAGCTGTGTCAAGCCCTCCCGCATGGGCTAAGCCCGGCGCATTCATAGAGTACAGACTCACAGGCATAATAGAAGCGAATCCCCCAACAAAAGATCTGCCTCCACGCTACTCTGCATATAGTATCGTCAAATTTGAGATCATAAGCTTCAACAATACGATGGCCGAGGGAAGATTCTCCGTACTGGAGAACAACGATACTCTTCATATATTCAAGTCATTCATGGGCTACGAAGGAATGGAGACGAATGGATACATTAGATGGGATGAAAACTTCACAATAAGATTCCCGCCCCTATATCTCTCCCCCTCCAAGCTCCCGAAGAACGGGCATGTCCATCTACAGCGCATAATCACCGGTAACACATCAGTTACACTGCAGGTCAATGATGCATGGTACGATACGAATACAGGCGTGCTATTGAAAGCAGATTACATAATAGACACAAATGTGACT